>NZ_JBEZLR010000023.1:0-106638 GCF_040652275.1 Streptomyces sp. NPDC048275 | reverse complement strand
GGTGCGGTGCCAAGTCGCATGCCCGGTTCGGGAAGCGGCTCCGGGGAAACGGGCCGGTCGAAAGACCGGAACCGCGCCCCGGGCCGACTTCACCATGAGTATGCTGGCGCGGGTCAGCGACCGGGACGTGTTCGCGGAACTGTCACGCTTTCGGACGGCCTTCTACGGGTGTCTGTCGGCGCGGGCGGATGCGTTCTTCGAGCTGGCCGACGCGCTGTTGTGTGCGGATGGTCCGGTGAAGATGCCGGTGGAGTTGTCGCTGGTCACCGAGCACCGTCGCGGTTATGGCTCGCTGTACGGCGCGTTGAACCACGGCCGTCTGGACGTGGACAGGCTGCGGGACCTTCTGGTGTCGCTGCCGCTGCCGCGTTTCAACGGGCGGATCGTGCTCTCCGTGGACGTCTCCCCGTGGCTGCGCTCGGACGCCGCGTGCTCACCGGAGCGGCTGTTCTGCCACGTCCACGGCCGTTCCCGCGCGGCCGCGCAGATCATCCCGGGCTGGCCGTATTCCTTCGTTGCCGCGCTCACTTCGCACCGCACCTCGTGGACCGCCGTGCTGGACGTGGTCCGCCCCGGACCCACCGACGACGCCGCGCCCATCACGGCCGACCAGCTCCGCAAGGTGGCCGAACGTCTCATCGCGGTCGGCCAGTGGCGGACTGGTGACCGGGACATACTGATCGTGATGGACGCCGGCTACGGCGTGATGCGCCTGTCCTGGCTGCTGCGGGACCTACCGGTTGAACTGGTTGGCCGCCTGCGCTCGGACCGTAACCTGCGGCTGCCCGCCCCGCCCCGCGTCTACCAGCCCAAGGGCGGCCGGCCATCCAAGCACGGCAAGGAGTTCGGCCTCGCGAAGCCGGAGACCTGGCCGGAGCCGTCGGTCGTGACCGTGAACGACGCACCGCGCTACGGCAAGGCCGAAGCCCGGGCATGGCCCAAGCGGGCCTCGGCACCCTGGGAGTTGCTCTGGGGGAAGCGCTCGTCCAGCAGGTCGAACGCCTTCTGCGACTCGGTGCCGGGCATGGAGAGGTCCTCTTCCTCCCCGGCCGGCGCCATGGCGGCGACGACGGCCAGCACCAGGACACCCAGCCACAGACCACCCACGAGCCGGCGCCGCCGGAAGGCCCACCGTCCGATCCGGTAAAGAGCTGTCGTCATTTGTTGATCACTCCAGACACCCGCTGGGCAAGGGGATTCGCGAGATTCACGCGCCTCCAACACTTCCCTCCGGCGTCCCGCGGGGCATCGTCCCCGCCGCCGTCTTCCCCTGGTGCACCCGGACCAGCCACTCACGTGTCCTGGTGCCTACGCACTACAGCCCGACGAGTTCGGTCCCTTCCAGACTGCGGGTTGCCTGGCGGCCAAGGGTCCGTCCAGGCAACCCAGGAGGGCGATTACGCCGGGCTGCAGGGCCAGCGTCCCGACGGCACCTGGGCACCCGTACCGATCAGGCCGGACGTCCTGCAGGTGTTCATCGGCGCCCTGCTGACCAACTGGACGGAGGGGAGGCTGCGCCCCGGACGGCACCGTGTGGTGGCCGGCGGCTCGGTGCCGCGCCGTTCCTCCGCGGTGTTCGTCCACCCGAGCCTGGACACGGTCGTGGAACCGTTGCCGGCCTTCGCCGACCCCGACGGCTCCGACTTCGAACCCGTGTCGGTGTGGGAGCGGGCCAGCGGCAACGTGGTGGAGTACCTGCGGGTCTTCGGCCGCCCCGAGCAGCTCGAGGCCTGGCGGGAGAACCGCCCCCATGCCGCCGAAGTCACCGCCTGAGCCAGCCGAAGGAGAGCCGCTCATGACCACATTCCCCACCGCCCAGGCCGTGCGGGCCACCCCCGAGGGGCTCCTGTGGGAGCCGAGCGAGCGCTGGGTGCGCGGCCGCAAGGGCGAGGTGACGGTCGTCGACAGCCGCCACCCCGTCCTCGTCTGGGAGCCGGGTGTTCCCGTACCGCTGTACGCGTTCCCGCGTGCGGAGGTACGCGAGGAGCTCCTCCGTCCCGCGAAGAATCCACCGACCGGCACGCACACCGGCTCGCAGATCTTCTACGACGTCGAAGTCGACGGCGAGTTGCTGGAGAACGCCGCCTGGACCTTCCCGGCCGCCGACCTGGCCGACCACATCGCCTTCGAGTGGTTCCGGCGTGTCGGGCGGGGCCTGGACCACTGGTACGAGGAGGAGGAAGAAATCTTCATCCACCCCCGTGACCCGCACAAGCGGGTGGACGCCATCCCCAGCAGCCGTCACCTCGTGGTCGAGATCGACGGCACGGTCGTCGCGGACACGCACCGGCCGGTCCTGCTCTTCGAGACCGGCCTGCCCACCCGCTATTACGTCCCGCGCGAGGACGTCCGCGTCCACCTGTTCGAGGGCACCGACCACCACACCGGCTGCCCGTACAAGGGCACCGCCGAGTACTGGTCGTGGCGCGGCGAAGCAGAGGTCCCGCCGTACATCGTGTGGAGCTACCCGGACCCGCTGCCCGCCGTCGGCGCCATCCAGGGCCTGCTCGCCTTCTACAACGAGGAGGTGGACATCACCGTGGACGGCGAGCGAATGGAGCGCCCTGTCACCCACTTCAGCAGGAAGTCCTCGCACACATGACGTGAAACGACCGCCCGATCCGTCTCAACGGACTGCGCCAGTCCACGGTCGGTCACATTGCGATGGGTCTGTGGCGTCACCAGGACGGCCAGGCCCATCGCTACCGCGAGCTGGACCGCTGGATCCAGACGGCGCGCATCCTCGAACGAGGCCGTTTCGACGGCCCGTTCATCTCGGACCCGTGGTGGATGAAGTCCCGGATGGCCCGGCCGGTCTGCGAACGCCCCCAGCCATAGGCGTACACATCCGCGCCGATGCGCTCGACGGCGACACCGCCCAGACCGGAGGCATGCGCCGCTTCGCCGCCGTCAGTGGCAGGACGGTCGGCTCCGAGAAGCTGTGGATGGGCCAGACCCATGTCGCTCCCTCCACCTCCGACCATCACCACGGCGAGTCCGAGACCGTCATCTAGGTCGTCAGCGGGCACCCTGAGTTCGTTTTCCTCGACGACTCGGGCCCACAGCCGGAAGAGGTACGGCTGCGCACCTCCCCGGGCGACTACATCTTCGTCCCCCCGTTCGTCCCGCACCGCGAGGAGAACCCCGATCCCGCCGAGGAGGCGTTGGTCGTCATCGCGCGCAGTACACAGGAGGCGATCGTGGTCAACCTTCCGCAGCTGTATGTACTGGGGCGCGAGGTGGGCTGAACGGCCGTGTGAGGTCGCCGGAGATCTCTGGATGTCTCTGCACCCCGAGGACGAACCGCTTGTCCGGATCCTCGGCGGGCTCGGGCAGGCCGTCGTCACTGCGGGCCGTGACCCGGAGCCGACCGGAGTCAGCGACGCCTTGGTGATGACGGGAGTTGACCCGGGCGGCTGGGCCGTACACGGCGACGGCCCGGCTGCCCTCGGTGAAGTTCACCTCGTGGTCGCTCAGGACCCCTTCCTGTGGAAGGTGCCCGGTGGGGCCGAGGACGTCGGGCAGGTGCTGGTGCAGGGTGCCGCCGTAGGCGATGACGAGCAGTTGCAGGCCGCGGCACACACCGCTCCCCGACACTTCGCAGGCACCGCTGCTTTCCTGCGACTTGATCGGCCGGACAGGTCCTAGCGCACCAGGCAGGGGCGCTTGTTGTCGAAGGTCCAGTCGGGGATGAGGTGGCGCATGCCGATCGCGTCGTCGCGGGCGCCCAGGGCCTTCTCGCGGTAGAGCTCGTGGGCGGCGAGGAGGCGGTCCATGTCGAGCTGGACGCCGAGGCCGGGGGCGCGCGGGATCTTGATCTCGCCGTCGACGATGCGGGGCGGGGAGACCGTCAGTCGTTCCAGGCCCTCCTGCCAGATCCAGTGCGTGTCCAGGGCGTTGTACTCGCCGGGCGCCGCGGCGCCGCAGTGGGCGACCATGGCGAGGCTGATGTCGAAGTGGTTGTTGGAGTGGCAACCCCAGGTCAGCCCCATGGCGTTGCACAACTGGGCCACGCGCACGGAGCCCTGCATGGTCCAGAAGTGCGGGTCGGCGAGCGGGATGGAGACGGACTGCAGGGCCAGGGCGTGGGTCAGCTGGCGCCAGTCGGTGGCGATCATGTTGGTCGCCGTGGGCAGCCCGGTGGCCCGACGGAACTCCGCGAGGATCTCGCGGCCCGAGTAGCCGTCCTCCGCGCCGCACGGGTCCTCGGCGTAGGCGAGGGTGCCGGCGAGAGGGGCGCACAGCTCGATCGCCTCGCGCAGGGACCAGGCGCCGTTGGGGTCGAGGGTGATCCGTGCGTCGGGAAAGCGCTCCTTCAGCCTCTGGACCGCCTTGACCTCTTCCGCCCCGTCCAGCACCCCGCCCTTCAGCTTGAAGTCACGGAAGCCATAGTGGTCGTAGGTGGCTTCGGCCTGGCGGACGATCGCCTCGGGGGTGAGCGCCTCCTCGTGGCGGATCCGGTACCACTCCACGTCCGCGTCGGGTTCGCGGACGTAGTCGAGGTCCGTGCGGTCGGGGTCGCCGACGTAGAAGAGGTAGCCGAGGACGCGTACCGAGTCGCGCTGCTGGCCGTCGCCGAGCAGGGCCGCCACAGGGACGTCGAGGTGCTGGCCCAGGAGGTCGAGGAGGGCCGACTCGACGGCGGTGACCGCGTGGACGGTCGTCCGCAGGTCGAAGGTCTGGAGGCCTCGGCCGCCGGAGTCGCGGCCGCCGAAACGCTCCCCGATCTCGCGCAGAACCCGCTTGTAGTCGCCGACCTTCGCGCCGACGACCAGGGACTCGGCGTCCCGGAGCGTCTGGGCGATCTGCTCGCCGCCCGGCACCTCGCCCAGGCCCGTGCGCCCCTCGGAGTCGGTCAGGACGACCACGTTGCGGGTGAAGTAGGGGCCGTGCGCGCCGGAGAGGTTGAGCTCCATCGAGTCTCGACCGGCGACCGGGTAGACGGCGACGGCGGTGACGGTCGGCTGGTTTCCGCTTGTCATGGGAGTGGTTCCTTGAGGGGAGGCGGGTCAGATGCTGAGGGCGTCCAGGGCCCATTCGACGGCGAGTACGCCGCCCAGGCCGAGGATCGCGAGCACGGTCGTGTAAGTCGTACGTGCCTTGATCGCGTCGAGGACCGACAGGTTGAAGTACTCCTTGAACATCCAGAAGCCGGGGTCGTTGACGTGACTGAAGGCGATCGAGCCGCAGGAGACGGCCAGCACCATCAGCTCGGGGTGGACACCACTGCCCGCGACGAGCGGGGCCACAACACCGGCGGCGGTGACGACGGCGACCGTCGCGGAGCCCAGGGCCACGCGCAGGATCACGGCGATGAGCCAGGCGAGGACGATCGGGGAGATGTTCCAGCCGTCGGTGAAGTCCTTGATGTAGTCGGCGATCCCGCCCTCGACGAGGACCCCCTTGTACGCGCCGCCGGCGCCGATGACCAGCAGGATCATCGCCATGGACTTCGCCGCCGACACACAGGATGCGCTCACCTCCTCCAAGCTGCGGCCGATGCGGGGGCCGAAGGCCCAGACGGCCAGGCACAGCGTCAGCAGCAGGGCGACCGGGGGCGAGCCGATGAAGTCGACGGCGTGCAGGACCGAGTTGTTGTCGTCCGACACCGCCATGTCGGCCACGGCGGCGCCCGCGATCAGCACGATCGGGACCAGGGCCACGAACAGGGACCAGCCCATGCCCGGCATCTCGTCTTCCTCGAACACCCGCTCGGTGACCAGTCCCTGGGGGATCGAGGGGTCCATCCGCCGGACGAACGGCAGGCGCGGCCACACCAGCGCGATGACCGCGCCGATCGGCACGGCGAAGAAGAGGCCGTAGAGGAGCGTGTGGCCGACGGAGGCGTGGAAGGTGGAGGCGACGGTGGTGGGCCCGGGGTGGGGCGGCAGGAAGCTGTGCATCGTGGACAGGGCGATCGACATCGGAAGCCCCACCCACAGCAGGTTCTTGCGGGTGACCCGGACGATGGTGAACGCGACCGGCACGATGATGACGAAGGCGACCTCGTAGAACATCGTCACGCCGATGAGCATGGCCGTCACGACCATGGCCACCTGGACGTAGCGCGGGCCGAAGGCGTCGATGAGCCGGCTGGCTATGCGCTGGGCGGCGCCCGAGTCGCCCATGACGCGGCCGAGCATGGCGCCGAGTCCGACGACGAGCAGGGTGTCGCCGATCTGGTCGCCGACGCCCTCCCCGAGGACATCGCCGATCTCCGCGGCGGGGATCCCCTGGACCAGCGCGACGCCGACGGCCACCAGGAGCAGAGCGATGAGGCCGTTGAGTTTCAGCCTGGTCATGAGGAACAGCAGGACCAGCACGCTGATTCCGACGACGACAAGAGGCATGGATCAGTTCCCCTTTGAACTGTGCGCAGATGACGACCGCCGCCCGTCCGGCGAGCGGCGGTCGTGTGTCGTAGTGAGGTGGGAGGTGGGCGAGACGGCCGGTGAGGCTCAGTGCGTGGCGGGGGCGGCGGGCGCCCCGTCACGGGTGGTTCAGCGGGTGGCCCCGACCAGGGCCAAGCCCGTCTCCAGGAGCTTCTCCAACTCGGCGAGGTCCTGCGGGCCGGGGTCGGTGAGCGGGGCGCGGACCGGGCCGACCGGCTTGCCGCGCAGTCGGGCGGCGGCCTTGACGAGGGAGACCGCGTAGCCCGGTACCCGGTCGCGCAGTTCGACCAGGGGGACATAGAAGTCGCGAAGCAGGTGGTCGACGGTGCTGTCGTCGCCGCTTTGGAGGGCGCCGAAGAACGCGTTCGCGATCTCGGGAGCGAAGGCGTGGACCGCCGAGGAGTACGCGGGGACGCCGACCGTGGCGTAGGCGCGGGCCTGCATCTCCGCGGTGGCGGCGCCGTTGAAGAAGAGCAGGTGGTCGGGGGCGGCGAGGGTGAGGCGCTGGAGGCGGTCCAGGTCGCTGTGGCCGTCCTTGAGGCCGATGACCGTGGGGATCTCCGCGAGGCGGCGCAGGCTCTCGACGCTGAAGGTCACCTGGTCGCGCTGATAGACGATGAGCGGGATGCCGGTGCCCGCGGCGATCCGGCGCACCTGCTCGACCAGGCCGTCCTGTGGCGCTTTCAGCAGGTAGTGGGGGAGCACCAGCGCGGCGTCCGCGCCGGCTTCTTCCGCGATGCGGGCGAAGCGCAGGGCCTGGGCCCAGCCGTAGCCGATGCCGGCGACGACGGGTATACGGCCGTCGGCCACCTCCACGGCGGCGGTGACGACCTGGCGGTACTCGTCCTCGTCCAGCGCGGTGAACTCGCCCGTGCCGCAGGCGGGGAAGACCGCGCCGGGACGGGTGGCCAACTGGTCCGCCAGGTAGGTCCGGTAGGCGTCCAGGTCGAGACTGCCGTCGTCCGTGAAGCTGGTCAGCGGGAAGGACAGCACA
Source organism: Streptomyces sp. NPDC048275 (assembly GCF_040652275.1). Taxonomy (NCBI): domain Bacteria; kingdom Bacillati; phylum Actinomycetota; class Actinomycetes; order Kitasatosporales; family Streptomycetaceae; genus Streptomyces; species Streptomyces sp. NPDC048275. The sequence continues at coordinate 99,252 of NZ_JBEZLR010000023.1, read as the reverse complement.
CCGTGAGCCATGCCGTCCCGGAGGCGTTGAGCGACGTCCTGGGGCGCCGTGTTCAGTGACATGAACTTCTCTCCATGTATATGGATTCTGTCTACGTATGAGGGTGGAGGTTAAGGTGGTGCACATGGCTGGTCAATGGGTCGACGACCGCGTGATCACCTGGTACGGAGACTCAGGGTCGCGCGCCCACCTCATGCACCGCCTGCGTCCAGGAGCGGGCCTGATCGCTGAGGGTGATGCCGAGGCCGGGTCGCGACGACAGGTGCATCCGGCCGTCGCTGATCCGGAGCCGCTCGTTGAACAGCGGCTCCAGCCAGTCGAAGTGCTCCACCCAGGGCTCGTGCGCGTAGGCGGCGGCGAGGTGGAGGTGGATCTCCATGGCGAAGTGGGGTGCGAGTTGCAGCTGCTGGTGCTCCGCGAACGCGGCCAGCTTGAGGAACTGCGTGATGCCTCCGATGCGGGGTGCGTCCGGCTGGATGACGTCCACCGCGCTGTGGCGCAGCAACTCCTGGTGCTCGGCCACGCTCGAGAGCATCTCGCCCGTCGCGATCGGCGTGTCCAGCGAGGCGGCGAGAGCGGCGTGGCCCTGGGAGTCGTACGCGTCGAGCGGCTCCTCGATCCAGATCAGGCCGAACTCCTCCAGGGCGCGCCCCATGCGCTGTGCGGTGGGTCGGTCCCACTGCTGGTTGGCATCGACCATCAAGGGCACATCGTCGCCGAGGTGCTCGCGTACGGCGGTCACCCGGCGCAGGTCCGCCCTGCCGTCGGGCTGGCCGACCTTGAGCTTGATGCCGCCGATGCCGCCGGCCAGGGAGGCGGTGGCGTTCTCGAGGACTTGCTCGGTCGGGGTGTGCAGGAAGCCGCCGGAGGTGTTGTAACAGCGGACGGAGTCGCGGTGGGCGCCCAGCAACTTGGCAAGGGGCAGGCCGGCGCGCTTGGCCTTGAGGTCCCACAGGGCGATGTCGAAGGCGGCGACGGCCTGGGTGGCGAGTCCACTGCGGCCGACCGAGGCGCCCGCCCACACCAGCTTCGTCCAGATCTTGGCGATGTCGCTGGGGTCCTCGCCGATCAGGACGGGGGCGATCTCCTTGGCATGTGCGAACTGGCCGGGGCCGCCCGCGCGTTTGGAGTAGCTGAAGCCGATGCCCTCATGGCCCTGCTCGGTGCCGACCTCGACGAAGAGGAAGGCCACCTCGGTCATGGGCGTCTGCCGCCCCGTCAACACCTTGGCGTCGCTCACGGGAGTGGCCAGCGGAAGGGTGATGGAAGACAGAATGAGCCAGGAGATCCGGTCCAGTGTGGCTTCGCCCTGATTCGTGACATGCGGCGTCATGTTCGTCGTACTCACCACTCGAAGCTCCGGTGCCTTGCGGGGTTGGTTGCCCCCTGAAGCTAGGACTCCGGGAGGATTCCCGTCTAACTCAAAATTTGTATACGTTGATACCGGGAGAGCATCGTTGTTCACATTCACGCAACTGACGAGTTTCGTGGCCGTAGCGGAGGAGCTACATTTCACGCGCGCGGCTCAGCGGCTCCGGATGACGCAGCCCCCGCTGAGCAGGCAGATACGGCAGCTGGAGCACGATCTCGGGGTCCAACTGCTCAATCGCACGAACAAGTCGGTGCAGCTGACGCCCGCGGGCAGGGCTTTCCTGGCCGAGGCGCGCAGCATCCTGCGCCACTCCGAGCGCGCCGCGCTCGCCGTCCGGCAGGTGTCGACGGGAGAGGCGGGCAGCGTCACCGTCGGGTTCACCGCCGCCAGCGCCCACTCCACCCTCGGCACTCTGCTGAGCACGGCCCGGGAGGAGGTGCCCCGCGCGGAGATCGTCCTGCGCGAAATGGTCACCCGGGACCAACTCGCCTCACTCGCCAACAACAGCCTCGACCTCGGCCTTGTCCGCCCCTCGGTCACGGGCCCCGACTTGGTGTCCAGGCCTGCGGTGAAGGAACAGTTGGTTGCCGCGTTGCCGACGACACACGAACTGACGGGGCATCAAGGAGCTCTCAAGGTCACGGACTTCGAAGGCCAGGATCTGCTGATGTACTCACCCGTCGAGGCCCGCTACTTCCACGAACTGCTCATCAGCATCTTCCGGTCCGCCCATGTCACGCCCGTCTACTCCCAGTACCTGAGCCAGGTCCACAGCATCCTCGCCCTCGTCAACGTCGGCCTGGGCGTGGCTCTGGTGCCGGAGGCCGCCGCACAGCTGCGCTACCCCGAAATTGTCTTCAAACAGGTCGAACTGCCCACGCCCGCACCGGTGGAACTCGACCTGGTGTGGCGCCGCACCAACGACAACCCTGCACTGCACGCACTGCTCAGGAGTCTGTGGAGGCGGATGCCGTGACGTGGCCGGCCTGCTGGCTCCGCCAACGATGAGGGGGAGCGTCACGGCTACCCGATCACCAGATCATGGTCCGGTCAGGCACCAGCAGCACGTACCTGCTCACGACCCCGATGCTCCCGCAGTGCGCCGTCCTGCGGCGCGTCAGCGGAGCGCGACCTCGCCCGCGTGGACGGCACGCATGGCGCGCTCGACAGTCTCCTGGTTTTCGCCGACCGGAGCCACGTAGTCGACGACGTCGCGCGCGGCGTCCTCCCCGAGCATTCGGGTCATCACCCACGTGGCGAGATACTGGGACGCCAGGCAACCGCCCGCCGTAGCGATGTTCCCCTCGGCGTAGAACGGCGCGTCCAGCACGGTGACGTCGCAGGCTTCGACAAAGGGCCGACTCTTCATGTCCGTGCACACCGGCATGCCATTCAGCAACCCGAGCCGGGCGAGCACCAGCGCGCCGGAACACTGCGCACCGATCAGCTGTCGCGAAGGGTCGAGCGACAGCCTGGAGATCAGCCGGTCGTCGGCGACCACATCCCGCGTCTTCACCCCGCTACCGATGAGCACGACATCGGCTTCGGTCACGAACTCCATCGGGCGCTGCCCGCTCACCTCGACGCCGTTCATCGACGTGACCACCGGGGTCGGCGTCGTAATGAAGGCTTCCAAGCCGTCCTTACGGCATCGGTTGATCATCGAGGAAGCGATGAAGCTGTCGAGTTCGTTGAACCCGTCGAAGGTGACCACGGCTACCTGCATCACAACTCCTCCAAGTCGGCATCAGATCTGCAGTCTCCTCGGCGCGCCGCTCCGGGGCGAGAGCCAAACAGCGGCTGGTGGCCTGCTTACCGGCTCTCTGCGTTTCGAGCTGTGCGCCTGAGTACCTTACGTCGGCCTCCGAGCACAGTTACGTCCGCGGCAGCCGCCGTCCCGATGCGCGACAGCTCGGGCAGGTCGGCGGATCGGGGTTGACGTGACGAGGTGGAGATGTTGCATTTGCGCTATTTCGTTGCGGTTGCCGAGGAGTTGAACTTTTCGGCGGCGGCCCGGCGACTGCACATGGCCACTTCGCCGCTGAGCCAGCGGATCAGGGATGGCTGCCCCAGATGGCCACCATGGACAAGATCGGCGCATTCGCCCTCACCGAGCCGCTGGGCGGCTCCGACGTCTCCGGCGGCATGCGCACCACCGCCCGGCGCGAGGGCGACACCTGGGTCCTCAACGGCGCCAAGAAGTGGATCGGCAACGCCACCTTCGCCGACTACGTCGTGGTGTGGGCGAGGGACGTCGACGACAACCACGTCAAGGGATTCGTCGTCGAGAAGGGCACGCCGGGGTTCAGCCCGGAGAAGATCGAGGGCAAGATCGCACTGCGGATCGTGCAGAACGCCGAGATCACCCTGACCGACGTCCGGGTACCCGAGGCGAACCGGCTGCAGAACATCCACTCCTTCCGGGACGTCGCCGAGATCCTGCGCTTCACCCGCGGCGGGGTCGCATGGCAGTCGCTGGGCCTCATGATCGGCGCCTATGAACTGGCCCTGGACTACGCCAAGCAGCGCATAGCGTTCGGCCGTCCGATCGCGAAGTTCCAGATGGTGCAGGATCTCCTCGTCAAGAGCCTGGGCAACATCACCGCGTCGTGGGGCATGCTGGTGCAGCTCGCGCGGCTGCAGGACTCCGGCGTCTTGCGTGACGAGCACTCCTCGCTGGCCAAGGGCTTCGTCGCCTCGCGGATGCGGGAGGTCGTCGCCTGGAGCCGCGAGATCTTCGGCGGCAACGGCATCCTGCTCGACTACGGCATCGCACGGTTCTTCGCCGACGCCGAAGCCCTCTACTCCTACGGGGGCACGCGCGAGATGCAGACCCTGATCGTCGGCAAGTCGATCACCGGACAGAGCGCATTCGTATGAGACGCCGCCGCCCGGGCCTCCCTCACGGGCCGGGGCGGCGGCAGATTCCCGTCGTCCGCCGACGCCACGACAACACAGGAAGTAACGGCGGACGCGGCACCTGTCGACACATCACTTGCGCGGGCGACGCCCAAGACGACATGCCGGCGCTCCAGCCTCTCCGATGCCATGTCAACCACGTTCAGCCGGGCCACCACCGCCCCGAAACAGGAGACCGGGCCCGCACGCTGCCCCAGTCCGCCGTCCCGCAACCGGCGGGGTTCACAGTTCCCCCACCGCCGCACCGAAGTCGAGCTCGGTGCGGGAGCGCTCCTGCATCCCGCGCTGCATGAGGGCACCGATCCGGGCGGTGCTCGATGCGTCACGCGCCAGGATCTGGAAGAAGCCCGAGTCGACCTGGACGTCCTCCTTGGCCGGGAGGGCGGCCGCGTTGATCCGGCGCTTGGCAAGCCGTACGGCCGCCTCCGGGAATCCGGCGATGCGCTCGGCGAGACGCTCGACGTAGGGAACCAACTCCCGGTCCGGCAGGGCCTTGTTGACCACGCCGATGCGTTCGGCCTCGCGTGCGTCGAGGTCCTCGGCACCGAGGATCACCTGCATGGCTTGACCACGTCCGGCCAGCCGTACGAGCTGCTGGACCGCCCCCGCGCCGGGGAAAGTGCCCAAACCCACCTCGGGCTGGCCGAGCACCGCACGCTCAAGGGAGGCGAACCGCATGTCGCAGGCATAGAGGAACTCTCCGCCTGCGGCGCGCGCCCGGCCCTCGATGACGGCGATCGTGACGGGGCGTGCCTCGCTGAGTCGGCGGTACAGCGCACCGAGACTCACGTCGTCCGGCCCGCCGGACGTCGCCGCCGTCGCCGTGTACTCGGCGATCCGCTCGACGTCCACATGCGGGATGAAGAAGTCGGGGTCCGCACTTCGGAAGACGACAACCCGCGCGCTGTCGTCGGAGTCACTCGCGTCGAGCAGTGCGATCAGGTCTGCGACCAACCGCTCGTCGATCAGGTTGATCGGGGGGTTGTCGATCGTGGCCCACAGGACCCCGTGGCGCAGCTCCGTTCGGATCGTCTCGTGCTTCTCGGACATCGGCTTCAGCTCCTCCGGTAATTCCACTTGCTTTTTGCAAGTGCTATGACCGCCTTGGTTGTCTCACTGGCAAAAAGCAAGCGAGATCCTTGAGGGGTGTCGGTCCGTTCCGCGGCGCCGGGAGGTTGCCGGCTCCTTCCTCGCCCTCCATGATCACCACGGTTTCGGCGAGGATGGCGGCGAGCCCCGCCATGGCATCGGACCTGTCAGCAGGTCGTGTCCTGCCGGGGAGCCGTTCGGCAGCACACTCCAGCGGTCCATGCGCCCCGGACAGTCGCGTCAGCCCCCTGATGGGCTCGATACATCCTTGCTCTGAGTACGTCCTCACCGAGAAGGGACGGGACTTCGACACCGTCCTCGCAGCAATGCGCCAGTGGGGTCAAAAGCACCTCTTCGACGACGAGCCCATCAATCGCGTCATCGACGCCCGCACGGGACAGCAACCCCGACCGATCCCGCTCACCGCCGAGGACGGCAGGGAACTGTTCCCCGAGGACCTCCTCGTGGTTCCGTCGCGTGCGGCAGACCCCATCGAGACCGCCTTGCCCGTCGATGGGCAGCCTTCTGTCACCTGTCCGGCTCGCGCGTCGTCAAGCGGCTCGGCACCGTGGATTCCTTCCGCCTGTGCAGCGCGGCCCGCCCGTCCGGCTCGACGGAGCGCAGCGCCCTGCCCGTCTCCGGCGACGATGCCGCGGCCAAGGCCGAGGTCACCCGGTTCATGGACGCCGTCGGCTACGACGCCGTCGACGCCGCCCACGTCAAGGAACTCACCGGCCAGGCCACCCGCACCGGACGCGTCGGCCTCTTCCTGGAGGACTTCCTCCCGATCGACAAGTGATCCAGTGTCGCCGGGCCGGGCCCCGGGGCTTGCCCGGTGCGGGGAAACCCGTCACACTGGTACCGAACGAATGGTCGGTAGGGAAGCTGGTATCGATGACCACGACACATTCCGCCGTGACCGAGGAGCAGCTCCAGGAGCACTTCGACGCGACGATCTCCAGGGACCAGCGGATCGAGCCGCGGGACTGGATGCCGGACGGCTACCGCAAGACGCTCATCCGGCAGATCGCCCAGCATGCGCACTCGGAGATCATCGGCATGCAGCCGGAGGGCGAGTGGATCACCCGCGCGCCGTCGCTGCGGCGCAAGGCCATCCTGTTCGCGAAGGTCCAGGACGAGGCCGGGCACGGGCTGTACCTGTACGCGGCGGCCGAGACCCTGGGTGCCGACCGGGCGGACCTGACGGAGCGGCTGATCGAGGGCCGTCAGAAGTACTCGTCGATTTTCAACTACCCCACCCTGAGCTTCGCGGACGTCGGTGTGATCGGCTGGTTCGTCGACGGGGCGGCGATCTGCAACCAGGTGCCGCTGTGCCGCAGTTCGTACGGGCCGTACGCGCGTGCCATGGTGCGCGTGTGCAAGGAGGAGTCCTTCCACCAGCGGCAGGGATACGAGCTGCTGCTGACGATGATGCGCGGCACCGACGCTCAGCGTGCGATGGTCCAGGACGCGGTGGACCGGTGGTGGTGGCCGTCGCTGATGATGTTCGGCCCGCCCGACGACAACTCACCCAACTCGGCCCGGTCCATGGCCTGGAAGATCAAGCGGCATTCGAACGACGAACTGCGGCAGCGGTTCGTCGACATGACCGTCCCGCAGGCCCAGAAGCTGGGCGTCACCCTGCCCGATCCCGAGCTGCGGTGGAACGAGGAGCGTGAGCGCCATGACTTCGGTACCCCGGACTGGGACGAGTTGATGCGCGTCATCAAGGGCGACGGCCCGTGCAACACCCAGCGGATCGCACGGCGCAGGTCCGCCCACGAGGAGGGCGCCTGGGTGCGTGAGGCGGCCACCGCCCACGCGGCCAAGCAGAGCGAGCGAGCCCGGAAGGAGACGGCCGCATGAGTGGGAGCGCAAAGGACGCCTGGCCGCTGTACGAGGTGTTCGTCCGCGGCAAGCGCGGCCTGAACCACGTGCACGTGGGCTCGCTGCACGCCGCCGACGACGCGATGGCGCTCACCCACGCCCGCGACCTGTACACGCGGCGCAACGAAGGAGTCAGCATCTGGGTGGTGCGTTCGGAGCACATCGCCGCGTCCACGCGCGACGAGAAGGACCCGTTCTTCGCGCCGAGTGCCGACAAGGTCTACCGCCATCCGACCTTCTACGACATCCCCGACGACGTCCCGCACATCTGAGGAGCAGGGCATGAGTGACGACCACGTCTATCTGTCCCTGGCCGAGGGGTACGAGGACGGCAGTGACGCCCGCTGGGCGTTCGGCACCGGCTTCGAGGACCCGCTGCACGGCGTGGACACCGCCGTCCCCGAAGGGATCGACGCCGGTGAACTGGCCGCGGCCTGCGTCGCCCTCGCAGACGACGCCCTGATCTCCGCCCAGCGACTGGCCGAGTGGTGCACCCGAGCGCCCGAGCTGGAGGAGGAGGTGGCGCTCGCCAACATCGGCCTCGACCTGCTCGGCCAGGCCCGCCTGCTGTACGCGCGCGCCGGGCAGGCCGACGGCACGGCACGTGGTGAGGACGCGTACGCCTACTTCCGCGACGCCGACGAATTCCGCAACGTACGCCTCGCCGAACTCCCGGGCGGCGACTTCGCGTTCTCGATCGTGCGGCTCCTGGTGCTGTCCAGCTGGCGGCTGGCGCACTTCGAGCGGCTGACCACCTCCCCGGACCCCGTCCTGGCCGCGATTGCCGCGAAGGGCGTCAAGGAGCTGACGTACCACCGGCAGTACGCGGCCGAATGGGCGGTGCGGCTGGGTGACGGCACCGCCGAGTCGCACCGCCGGATGCGCACGGCACTCGGCCAAGTCACCCCGTACATAGGAGAGTTGTTCACGGCATGCGACGTACGGGACGAGGTCGTCGCCGTGCTGAGCCAGGTCACCGAGGCCGCCGGTCTGCCGCTGCCCGGGTGGCGGCCGCTGCCCGGCGCCGGCCGCGACGGCGACCACACCGAGCATCTCGCCCCGCTGCTGGCCGAGTTGCAGAGTGTGGCCCGCGCCCATCCGGAGGCTGCGTGGTGACCATGCCGACCACACTCACGGACGCACGGCGGGCCCGGCGCATCGCGGAGCAGGTGCCGGACCCCGAGCTGCCCATGCTGACCCTGGCCGACCTCGGAGTCCTGCGCGAGATCGAGGTGACCGAGGACGGCACGGTGGTCGCGAGTCTGACGCCGACCTACTCGGGCTGCCCGGCCATGGCCGAGATGCGCGCCGACGTGGCCGCGCGGCTGCGCGGCGCCGGATACACGCGCGTGGAGATCCGTACCGTCCTCGACCCGCCCTGGACCAGCGACTGGATCACCCCGGCCGGCCGCGCCAAGCTGGCCGAACACGGCATCGCGCCGCCCGGGGCAGCACCCCGCCGGGCCGCGGGTCCGGTGCCGCTCGTGCTGTCCACCACCCGGCGCACCGCCGTGACCTGCCCCCGCTGCGGTTCGGCGGACACGGAGGAGACCTCCCGCTTCGCCGCCACGTCCTGCAAGGCGCTGTGGCGCTGCCTCGCCTGCCGCGAGCCGTTCGAGTACGTCAAGGAGATCTGATGGAAGACCTGTCGGTCCCGGCCGCCCCCGCCCCGGCGGTACGTCCGCGTGTCCGCCGGCGTCCGGTCTTCCGTTCCCTGCGGGTCGCGGCCGTGCAGCCGCTGTGCGAGGACGCGGCCGCGGTCGCATTCGACATCCCCGAGGCGCTGGCCGAGGAGTTCGCCTTCGCGCCAGGTCAGTCGCTCACCCTGCGGCGCGAGATCGACGGCCGTGACGAGCGCCGCTCGTACTCCATCTGCTCTCCCGCCGGTTCGGCGCCGCGCATCGGTGTGCGGGTGGTGCCCGGCGGCCTGTTCTCCTCCTGGCTGGTGCGTGACGTGCGCCCCGGCGAGACCGTGGAGGTGATGGCCCCCACCGGCGCCTTCACCCCCGACCTCACCACCCCCGGCCATCATGTGCTGATCGCGGCGGGCTCCGGCATCACGCCCATGCTGTCCATCGCCGAATCCGTACTCGCCGCGGACTCCCGTTCGACCGTCACCCTCTTCTACGGCAACCGGCGCACCGACACGGTGATGTTCGCCGATGAACTGGCGGACCTGAAGGACCTGTACCCGGCCCGCTTCCAGCTCGCCCACGTGCTGTCCCGCGAGCCCCGCGAGGCCGAGGTGCTGTCCGGCCGCCTCGACGCCGGCCGGCTGTCGGCGCTCATCGACGGGCTCGTCGAGGTGAAGGTCGCCGACCACTGGTGGCTGTGCGGCCCGCACGGCATGGTCCGCGACGCCCGGCGGGTCCTGGCGGGGCTCGGCGTCCCCGGCGACCGCGTCCACCAGGAGCTGTTCTACGCCGACGACGAGCCCGTACGGGAGCTGCACCACGAGGACGTCGCCACCGAGGGGCCGGTCAGCCAGGTCACCGTCACCCTCGACGGCCGCATCACGACCTCCACCCTGTCGCGGCGGCGGACGATCCTCGACGGCGCCCAGAAGAACCGTCCGGACCTGCCCTTCGCCTGCAAGGGAGGCGTCTGCGGCACCTGCCGCGCCCTGGTCACCGACGGCGAGGCCGACATGCGCCGCAACTTCGCCCTCGAACCCGCCGAGGTCGACGCGGGCTACGTCCTCACCTGCCAGTCGTTCCCGGTCTCCGAGACGCTGAGCGTCGACTACGACAGCTGATCGGCCCGGGCGGAGGACGGGATTTCCGGGGCCGTGGCGACGGGCCGGCCGCACGAGGGACACCCTCTCCATTGCGCTCCGCGACAGCGTGTGAGAATATCATTCTCATTTGGAAGAATACTCCTCTTTGAGTTGATGGTCGGCGTCCGGTTGAACTCAATGACGAGGGAGACACGTTGAAAGCGATGGGGCACGGGCATGCGGCCGGCGGTCGGGTGCTGAAGGCCGAGGATCTGTTCCATCTCGGCATCGTCGTCGAGGACTTCGAGGCGACCTTGGCCGAGTTCTCCGCCCTGTTCGGGTACGAGTGGTGCGACGAGATCGGCGGACCGCTTCCGGTGACACTGTCCGGCGGTGACGCCGTCGTCGACATCGGTTGCGTGTTCTCCAGGACGTCACCCCGGCTGGAGATCGTCCGGCGCGTCCCGGGGACCCTCTGGGAACCGGCGGCCGGCGGCGCCGTGCATCACGTCGGCTACTGGTCCGACGACGTCGCCGCGGACACCGCCGAACTCGCCGCCCAGGGTTTCGTGACGGAGGCGACGCGTGCGGGTGTGGACGGCGCCCCGTTCGCCTTCCTGCGCAGCGCGACGACCGGCTATCGGGTCGAACTCGTGAGCCGCGCCTCGCAGCCGGGGCTGGAGCGGTACTGGGGCGACCGGCACGAGTCCGTTCCGGTGCCCGTTCCGGCGCGATCGCGAGCGGCCGGAGGGCGCGACGCATGACGACTGTCGGGATGGTCACCGGCGCCGGTCGCGGAATGGGACTGGCCTGTGCGGAGCGGCTCACCGACACGGTGGACACCTTGCTGCTCGTCGACCGCGACGAGGCGACCGTGACCGCCGCGGCCAAGGACCTCTCAGCCCGGGGGCGCCGAGCGGTGGTCGAACCGTTCGTCCTCGACATCACCGACGTCGCCGGCCTGGCCCGGCTCGCCGTGCGCGTCGGCGAGATCGGCACCCTGCGCGCCGTCGCGCACGCCGCGGGCATCTCGCCCACCATGGCCGACTGGCGTCGTATCTTCACCGTCGATCTCGTCGGGACCGCGCGGCTGGCCGAGGCGCTCCGCCCGCTCGCCACTGCCGGGACGGCCATGGTGTGTTTCGCCTCGATGGCCCCCCTGCTCGGCGGCACCGCGCCGGATCCCGCGGTCGACACGGTCTTGGACGACCCACTGAACGAGCGGTTCCTCGAGCGGATCAACGACGCCCTCGGGCCGGCCGTGGAGGACACCGGTGTGGCCTACTCATGGGCCAAGCGCGGTGTGCACCGTTTCGTCCAGCGGGAGGCGGTGCGCATCGGGCCGCTCGGCGCCCGTATCTGCTCGGTCTCGCCCGGCCTCATCGACACACCCCAGGGCCGGCAGGAATCCGACAGCCATCCCGGGATGCAGGTACTCCTCGAGCAGACTCCGCTCGGCCGTGAAGGGCGCCCCGAGGACGTCGCCGCCGCCGTCGCCTTCCTGCTGTCGGCCGAAGCCGGCTTCCTGACCGGCATCGACCTTCTCGTCGACGGCGGTGTCTGCGCCGCCGTCCGCGGGCGGCCTCTGGGTTGATGGTCCAAGGCGGTGGCTCCGTCCTGGCGTTGGATTCCCGGCCCCAGGTTCTGGAGGGCACATGGCACGGCGACCGGACGGTCGTGCGCGCATGCGAATCGGTGGAAGCGGCCCGTGCCTGGTACGAGTCGGCCGCCCACGAGGAGGCGAAGCCGCTGCGGCACGCCGCGGCCGACACCAGCGCCGTGATCATCTCCGGGTTCGAGTCCCCGCCGCGATCGGCCTGAACCGACATGGCCTCGGCCCATGCCGTGCGCGGACCGAAGCCGTAGGTCGTCAGTCCACCGTGATCGCGCGCTCGGGGCAGCTGCCGACGGCCGTACGAACCGTCTCCTCGAACTCGGCAGGCACCTCGGGCGTGAGCACCACCGCGTAGCCGTCGTCGGTCAGGTCGAACACCTCGGGGCACAGCGACCAGCAGACTCCATGCCCGCGGCAGCGGTCCTCGTCGACCGTAGCCTTCACCGCGGCTGCTCCTCGGCGAGGGTGAACTCCACGTTCAGGTTGGTCAGGCCGCGCAGGATGTACGTCGGAAGGTAGCGGTACCGGCGGGCGCCCTCGGGGCCGTGCACATGCTCCGAGAGCCGGATGTCGGCCGTGCGGTCGAGGAGCCGCTCGATGGCCACCCGGCCTTCGGCCCGGGCGAGCGGCGCACCGGGGCAGGTGTGAACGCCACGCCCGAACGCCAGGTGATGGCGGGCGTTGGCGCGGGTGGCGTCGAAGGTCTCCGGCTCATCGAAGTGGCGCGGATCGCGGTTCGCGGCCCCGTTCAGCACCATCACCGTGGTGCCGGCCGGGATGTCGACGCCGCCCACCGTGGACCGCACCCGGGACAGCCGGAAGTCGCCCTTGATCGGGCTCTCCACCCGCAGCGCCTCTTCGATGAAGTTGGGGATGCGGTCACGTTCCTCCCGCAACAGCCTTTGCAGCTCCGGGCGTTCGACCAGCAGCTTGAGCGCGGAGCTGAGGAGTCGGACCGTGGTCTCCTGGCCCGCCGCGAAGAGATTGGTGGCGACCCGCGCCACATCGGCGACGTCGGGCGCCCGGCCGTCGGGGAACGTCGCACCGGCCAGACCGGTGAGCACGTCGTCACGGGGTTCACGACGGCGGTCCTCGACATAGGCCGAGAAGCGCGCGTACAGGTACTCCAGCGGAGCGTGCGCCAGCTCCGTCTCCGTACTCCCGACGCCGGCGTCGGACTGCGGCCGGTGCTCCAGCCCGCCGACGAACTCCTCGCGGTCCTCCGCGGGCACGCCGAGCAGGTCGGTGATGACGCGCAGGGTGAAGGGGGCCGCGAACCCTCCGATGAACTCGCCCTCGCCGCCGGTGAGGAACGCGTCCAGTTGGCGATCGGCGAGCTGCCACATCAACGCCTCGTTCTCCTTGAGGCGTCTCGGTGTGATCAGCCGCATGAGCAGGGCGCGGTGATCCGTGTGCACGGGCGGATCGAGTGTCGGAAGCTGGTCGCTCATCGGGAGCCTGTCCCGGTACAGCTCGATCAACTCCGTGACGTCGTCGCCCTCCAGTGGGACCGGGAACCCAGGGAAGGGGCCGGTCACCGAGATGCACGACGAGAAGGTCTCGGTGTCGTTGAACACCTGGACCGCCTCGTCGTACCCCGTCACCATCATCACGTCGTGATGGGTTTCGCGCTGTACGGGGCACTTCCCGCGAAGGGCCTCGAAGTACGGGTACGGATCCGCGACAAGCCCGTCGTCCCGGAAGAAGTCCATCGCCTCGAAGTCGTTCACCGTGTGCAACGCTCCCTTCGACACCGCAACGCAGGTGTCCCGCCGGTCTGTGACCGCGAGATCGATGAGAATTTTATTCTCTGCATTGAGTATCAGATTTCCACGGTGTGGCCGCGCAGTCAACGCCGACGGCGGAGTCGGGTGGACCGGGCATCATGCGCACGAGTTCTGATGGACGATCACCATCTGTACCAGCGCGACCTGGACCCGCCGCGCGTGTTGCCGCGCAACAGGAAGCCGAGCAGCCAGAGCACGAGCACGATGACAGCGAGCCACCAGAGGATCTTCACCGCGAAACCGGCTCCGAAGAGAATCAGGATCAGAAGCAGTACCAGCAGAATGGGGATCATGACCGCAACCTCCTATGGGGCGAGTTCCCCGAATCGCTCGTTTACACGGCGAATTCGCTAGAGGGGAATTGCTGGGCCGAATCATTACGCTCCAGGTTCGGCTCATTGCCCCGCGTCACATCGGATAGGCGATTGTTTTGGCTGCCCGACAAACGGGAATCGTTTGTCCAGTGCTTCGGACAGCAGGCACGTCCGTGGGAGCTGGTCCGCCAGATCGCGGGTGTGTCCCCGACCGTTTTGTGCGCGCCCTCCCATGGGGACTGTCCAGTCGGCAACCCCTGAGGGAGTTGTGAGCACCATGCGCACCACGGTCCAAGCGAAGCGACACCCGCATGACGACGCCCCCGACACCGCCACCGAATTCGCACGACTCGCCGGCCTGCCCGACGGCCCCGAGCGACAGGCGCTGCGCGACGAACTGGTCCGGGCGTGGCTGCCCATGGCGGAACGCGTGGCCGGCCGGTATCGCGGCAAGGGTGAGTCCGTCGAAGACCTCACCCAGGTGGCGGCACTGGGCCTGGTGAAGGCCGTGGACCGGTACGATCCCGAGCGCGGCAATGCCTTCGAGAGCTACGCCATCCCGACCATCAACGGCGAGATCAAGCGCCACTTTCGCGACCACATGTGGATCCTGCACGTCCCGCGCAGCGTCCAGGAGGTGCGCAACAGGGTGCGCTCCGCACTCAGGGAGCTGTCGCAGACGACGCAGGGCCGACGACCCACTGTCGCCGAGATCGCCGCATACGCACACCTGAGCGAGGACGACGTACGCACCGGCGTCGAGGCCCTGGACAGCTTCGCCGCCCTCTCGCTGGACGCCGAGTTGCCCGGCGGAGACGACAACTGCGCACTGGCCGACGTCCTGGGCGCGGCGGACACCCGATTCGACTTGATCGTCGACCGCGAGGCGGTGAAACCGGCCCTGCGTGCGCTCCCCGAACGCGAGCGGACAATCCTCTACCTGCGCTACTTCCGGGGTATGACGCAGAGCCACATCGCGGAGCAGCTCGGCATCTCCCAGATGCACGTCTCCCGCCTGCTCAGCTCGTGCTGCGCCACGGTGCGTGAGCAGGTACTCGCAGACGCGGCTTAGGCCCTGTCGTCACATTCCCGCCTGCCTCGCGACGCCATGCACGCTCCCCCAAGCTCTTCGAGCAGGGGGGACCCCCACCCGCCGCAGCACGCACCTACGGCAGACATCAGCCGCTCCGCGGCGGGCGCGAGGCCCGCCCTCCAGGCGGACGACGGGAATGTGACGACAGCCCTTAGGGGCCGATCGGCGGTCGGCATTCCCAGCCGCCCGGCGAGTCACCTCGTCCGGGCTGCTGGGGGCGAGCTCACTGCCGAACCCTCCCGGGAGCGGTTGGCCAGCGTGCCGCCTCTTTCTGAACTACCAGGTTGGCTTCGATCCAAACCAAAGCCGCGGCTATGGCGTGGGCGGGCCGCCGGGTATTTGTGTGGGCCCGTATTTGTCGAGGGTGTCTTCCAGGACCGCGCGAACATCGGGTGGAAGATCTCCTCTCCGCCCCCATTCCAGAATCATTTCCGCGACAGTGCGCAGTTTGATATTGGTGTGCTGCGAGACTTCGCGCAGTACGGCCCATCCCTGGTCGGGCGTCACCCGGCCGAGCGCGACCATCATGCCGATTGCCTGGTCCACGGTGGCGTGCGAGGTGACGGCTTCCTTCAACTGGTCGACCTCTTCCCGCAGTTCGACAATCTGGTCCGTCGCCTCGGCAGGTGCGGTCGATTCCTCCGGGACCCCGCTCGGCTCGTCGTCTCCCGAGCGGATATCTGAGGTCATCGTCCCCTCCGGAGTCGGGATCCTGGCCGCCGGCAGTACACCGTCGTCCTTCGCGTTCCATCGTCGCCAATGGTCCGGGCGGTTGCCAGTGCGGCGCCGCGACACCCCGTACGGGCCACCAGAACGCGCCGACACCCGTCCGCCCCCGATGCAATGGACAGGTGACCGCGCCCCCGGACGACTGCCTCGCGCGCAACGAGTGGATCTGCGGTGAGTATCTGAGCACCCGCCGACAGATCCTCGTCGACGCCGTGGCCCAGCACCTCCAGTTGACCTCGATCGCGGTGCTCGTCGGCCTGGTCGTGGCCGTCCCGCTGGCAGTCCTCGGCCGCCGCTGGGGCTGGTCCGCGAGGCCGGTGCTGGCGGTGACCACGATCCTTTACACCATCCCGTCCCTGGCGATGTTCTCGCTGTTGCTGCCTGTGTACGGGCTCTCGGCCACCCTCGTCGTCGCGGGACTCGTCCTCTACTCGCTGACCCTCCTCGTGCGCAACGTCCTCGCGGGCCTGCGTGCCGTCCCCGAGGAGACCCGACAGGCCGCGCGCGGCATGGGCTACGGGCCCGTCCGGCTCCTGCTCACCGTCGAGCTCCCGCTCGCCCTGCCCGCCGCCATGGCCGGCCTGCGCATCGCCACCGTCTCGGCCATCTCGCTGGTGACGGTCGGCGCGATCGTCGGTTTCGGGGGACTCGGCAACCTCATCTATGCGGGCATGAACACCTACTTCAAGGCCCAGGTCCTCACCGCGTCCGTGCTGTGCGTGATCATCGCCGTGGCCGCGGATCTGCTGCTGCTCGGTGTGCAGTGGCTGATCACCCCGTGGGCCAGAGCGGCCCGCTCGTGAACGGCCTCGAATGAAGACGGTCACCGACGCGTGGGATTGGCTCACCGACCCGGCGCACTGGTCGGGCAGCGACGGCATCTGGCACCGCCTCGCCCAGCATGTCGTGCTGACCGCCGTCTGCCTGGTCGTCAGTTGTCTGATCGCGCTGCCGATCGCCCTCGTCCTCGGCCACCTCGGCAAGGGTGGCGCGCTCGCGGTCAACATCTCCAACATCGGACGCGCAGTCCCCACCTTCGCCGTCCTGGTCCTGCTGCTCCTCACCCCGCTCGGCAAGTTCGGCGAAGGCCCCACGGTCGTCGCGCTCGTGCTGTTCGCCGTGCCACCGCTGCTCACCAACGCGTACGTCGGCATGCGCGAGGTCGACCGCAGCGTGGTGCGGGCGGCGCGCGGGATGGGGATGACCGGGCGACAGATGTTGTTTCACGTGGAACTGCCCCTTTCGCTCCCCATGGTCATGAACGGCGTACGGATCGCCGCCGTGCAGCTCGTCGCGACCGCCACCATCGCCGCGCTCGCGGGCGGTGGCGGGCTCGGCCGGATCATCACCGCGGGCTTCAATCTGGCGAGCACCCCGCAAGTCGTCGCCGGCGCCGTCCTGGTCGCCGTATTCGCGCTGATCGTCGAGGGGATCTTCGAGGTCGCCGAACGTCTGGCGCCGCGCTGGAGCGGGCTCTCACGATGAGACGACAGGCCGTCGTCGCCAGTGTCGCCGTGCTTCTGCTCACCGGCTGCACCACCGGCCCGTCCCTGGAGAACCGCGGAGCGGTCACCGCACCGCCCGGCGACAGCAAGCAGCTGACCATCGGCTCGGCCGGATTCACCGAGAGCGACCTGCTGGCCCAGATGTACGCGCTGCTGCTGGACCAGGCCGGATACCGGACGTCCATGCTGACCGTCGCCAACCGCGAACTCTACGAACCCGCCCTGGAATCGGGTCAGATCGATGTCGTCCCGGAGTACGCGGCCACCTTCGCCGACTGGTTGAACGCCAAGACCAACGGCGTCGACGCCCCGCCCGTCGGCTCGCCCGACCTGGACGCCACGATGGCCGCTCTGCGCAAGCTGGCCGCGCCCCGCGGCCTCACGGTGCTCGACCCCGGCAGGGCCGTCGACCAGAATGCCTTTGCCGTGACCGAGGCGTACGCCCGTGAGCATCACCTCAAGACGCTCAGCGACCTCGGCCGGTCCGGCCTGGGGGTGCGGCTCGCCGCGGGCGACGAATGCGTCCAACGGCCTTATTGCGAACCGGGATTGAAGAAGACGTACGGCATCGACATCACCGCCGTCGACCCGAAGGGCGTCGGCACCACACAGGCGAAGCGGGCCGTGCAGAGCGGTCAGGACCAGATGGTGCTGACCACGACGACGGACGCGACCCTGGACGAATTCGGACTTGTGCTGCTCGCCGACGACAAACACCTGCAGAATGCCGACTACATCGTGCCCGTCGTCAACCGCTCGCGCGCCGGCGGCGAGGGCGTCACCAAGGCGCTCGGCAAGCTCAACGACGTACTCACGACCGCGGACCTGGCGTCGATGAACCAGCAGGTGGACAGCTGGCGGCGGCTGCCCGAGGACGTGGCGCGGACGTATCTGCAGGAAAAGGGGCTGCTGAAGTGACAGGTCCGCGGCACTGTGCTCGCCGGCCCGCCGCCGTCAGCCGTTCCCGTACGGCGGTCAGCACCGGGTCGTTCTCCGCGCCCGCCCGGACCGCCGCGAAGACATGACGAGTGGGCGGCGGTCCTTCGGGGGCGCGCAGGACCAGGCCGGGGCGGTGCAGCGGCTGCAGCAGACGGGGTACGAGCGCCACACCCGCCCCTGCCTCGACGAGTGCGGCGAGCGACTGCCAGTCGTTGACCGCGTGCCGTATCTCCGGGGTGAAGCCGCCGGCCGCGCAGACGGATCGTGTCACCGCACCGCAGCAGCTGCGCGCGTCCCCGACGATCCAGGGATCGGCGGCCAGTTCCCGCAGCGGGATCCGGTCCAGAGCGGCAAGGCGGTGGCCGGCGGGCAGCGCGATGTCGAGGACGTCGACGAGCAGATCGGTCCGCGCATAGCGCCGATCCGTGAACGGCGGCGCCGCGGCGAAGTCCACGGCCACCGCCACATCGATCTCACCCGCGTCGAGCCGGGTGAACAGGTCCGGCGGCTCGGCCTCCACCACCGCGATCCCGATGTCGGGACGCTGCTCGGCCAGCTCCACCAGCGCGGCGGGCAGCAGCCCGGAAATCGCGCTGGAGAAGGCCCCGATGGTCACGGCGCCGCGCTCCCCGAGCCCCCAGGCCGCGAGATCGGCGCGGGCCCGCTCCAGCTGGGCGGCGATCACATCCGCGTGCTGGAGCACGACCCGCGCCTGCCCGGTGAGCCGGACCCCCCGCCCCTGCCGCTCGACCAGCGGTACCCCCAGCTCCCGCGAGAGCGCGGCCAGTTGCTGTGACACCGCGGAGGGCGTCAGATGCATGGCCTCGGCGGTCTTCGCCAGGCTGCCCCGGCGGTCCAGCTCGCGCAGGGCACCGAGACGGCGCAGATCGATACTGAAGGTGCCGCTTACCGGTTCCATGAAAAAACACTAACTGGACCGTGAGGACTGCAGGACCCAAGATCACTGTCATGACCTCGCACTCGCCTTCCTTCCTGATCCTGCACGGCTGGCAGAACCACCGGCCGCAAGGCCACTGGCAGCACTGGCTCGCGGACGAACTGACCGCCCGCGGCCACACCGTGACCTACCCACAGCTCCCCGACCCCGACCACCCGCGACTGGACGTCTGGCTCGACCGACTCCGCGCCCACCTCGACGCACCGCAGCCCGAGCGGGTGGTCGTCTGCCACAGCCTTGCCGTCCCGCTGTGGCTGCATGCCGTGGCCCGCGGCACGGCACGGGCCGACCGGGTCCTGCTGGTCACACCGCCGTCCGAGCAGGTCATCGCCGGTTATGAGGACATCGCCGGTTTCGGCCGGCCCGGCGCCACCGCGGCGCAGCTACGAGCCGCAGCGGGCGTGAGCAGGCTGGTGGCCACGGACGACGACCCGTACTGCCCGGCCGGCGCGGCCAAGGAGTACGGCGTACCACTCGGCCTCGACACCGACATCGTCCCCGGCGGCGCCCACCTGGACCTGGACGCGGGCTACGGTTCCTGGCCGTCGGTCCTCGACTGGTGCCTCGACCCCGAGGTGCGCATCTCCGGGCGTACGCCGACCGCCTGACGGCGCCCTGTAAGGGGCGCGGGGCTGCGACGTGTGCGGCTGCGCCGCGCGGGCGCGCCCAGCCACAAACAGCCCGCAGTGTTCCAGCGGCCCGCCCTGCCCCCCAACCGGCGGAGCGCCTACGCATCGGCCACCGAGTCGAACGACACCTGCCCCCGGGGCACGCCCAACGCGTCAGCGTCCACGGAGCGGCGCAGCGCCTCGTGCAGCTTCGCCGGGGTCAGTACGCCGAGGAAGCGCGCACCGTCCAGCACCGCGACCCAGCCCGCGTCGTGCTGGAGCATCACGCCGAAGGCCTGTTTCAAGGGGGCGCCCACCGGAACCCAGGAGTTCATCCGGTGGGCCAGTTCACCGACCAAGCCGCCCGCCTCCAGTGCGCCGACCCCGACCCAGCCGTGCAGATCGCCCTCGGCGTCCAGGACGACGGCCCAGCGCGCGCTCTCCGCGTACAGCCGGGCGGCGGCCCGCTCGGCCGGCTCCGACAGGCGGGCGATGGGCGGCTGCTCCAGGTCGTCGGGCTGGATCTCGGTGACCGACAGTCGCTTCAGCCCACGGTCGGCGCCCACGAACTCGGCGACGTACGGCGTGGCCGGGGTACCCAGCACCGCCCCCGGTGTGTCGAACTGCTCGATGCGCCCCTGCCCGTACACCGCGATGCGGTCGCCGAGCCGCACCGCCTCCTCGATGTCATGCGTGACCAGCAGCACCGTCTTGCGCACGGCCTCCTGCATCCGCAGGAACTCGTCCTGCAACTGCTCCCGGACCACCGGGTCCACCGCTCCGAAGGGCTCGTCCATGAGCAGTACGGGCGGGTCGGCGGCCAGCGCCCGCGCCACGCCGACCCGCTGCCGCTGGCCGCCCGAGAGCTGGTCCGGATAGCGCGATCCGTACGTCCTCGGGTCCAGACCCACCAGATCGAGCAGTTCGGCGGCGCGTGCCCGGGCCTTCGTCTTCTTCCAGCCGACGAGCGAGGGCACCGTCGCCGTGTTGTCGAGGATCGTCCGGTGCGGGAACAACCCCACCTGCTGGATGACGTAACCGATCCGCCGCCGCAGCCGCACCGGATCGACCATGGCGACGTCCTCGCCGTTCACGAGGATCCGGCCCGACGTCGGCTCGATCAGCCGGTTCACCATCATCATGGTCGTCGTCTTGCCGCAGCCCGACGGGCCGACGAGCGTGACGAGTTCGCCCTCGGCGACCTCGAAGGAGAGGCCGTCCACGGCCGTCGTGCCGTCCGGGTAGCGCTTGGTGACCTGCTCGAACCGGATCATTCCCTCACGCTAACCGTGGCGGTCACGCTCCGCTCATCAGCCTGGTACCGCTCACCGCTGAATGAAGGCGTCCGCTTTTGAAATGTTGACACCCCTGTCCCGGGTACCCGGCGTCGACTTCCTCGGTTCGGAGGGCGGCACCGCCCCCTGCCGGCTTCCGTCGGGTGCCTACGAGGTGACCTCGGCGCTCGGCTGACCGCTGACCAGCACCACCTCCAGGGTGCGTGGGCCGTGTACCCCCTCGACCCGGTCGAGCTCGATGTCGCTGGTCGCCGAAGGACCGGAGATCCAGGTCAGCGGGCGGGTCGGGTCGAGGCGCTCCAGGGCCTGGGGTACGGAGGCGACGACCTGGTCGGGGACGCGGACCACACAGATGTGGTGATCGGGGACCAGGGTGATGCGACGGCGGCCCTGATCGGGGCCGCCGTCCAGCACGAGGGTGCCGGTCTCGGCGATCGCCAGGGCGCAGGCGGTGACGACGCTGTCGACCCGGTCCAGTTCGTGCGAGGTGCTGTCGAGCCGGTCCGGCACGCGTGTTACGTCCTCGGCCGCAGTGAGCCATGCCTCGTCGATACCCGGCGGTAGGACCACCGACGTCGAGCCGTGCGCGGCCAGCAGCCCGGCGATCGTCGCCGCCAGCTCGGCCGCCTCGCAGCGGTGCACGATCGCCCGGTAGTCCGCCAGGTTCTCCGCCAGCAGATCCACCGTCTCCTCGACACTCCGCGCACCGTGTTCGCGCAGATAACTCCGCTGAACGGCCTGCTCGTACGGCGTGTCGTCGTCGCGTGGCACATCGGCGAGCGCGCGCCGCACCCGGCCCAGGATCAGTTCCCTGCTGCTCACTTGGTGATGTCCTTTCCGCCCTGCGTACGCTGCCACCAGTCGCGGAACGGCTCCGCGGGCACTGTCGGCAGATCACGGGTCTCGCTCCATGCCTTGCCCGGACCGGGCATCGTCCGCGGATGGAAGCGGCGCGTCCGGGACGCGAGCCGCTGGCCGGTGCGCAGTGCGCCGGGGTGGCTGAACGCCCACCGAGCGACCCGCATCGCCGCTCGCTCGGCCGCGTGCCCCTTCGCGGGCTTGAGTACGACCTTGTTGCCCTGTCGCGTCACCTGGCCGCCCTCGGCGACCCGCTCCCGCAGGTGGACCAGGACTTCCGGGATGTCGATGGCGACCGGGCAGACCTCGTAGCAGGCGCCGCAGAGCGAGGAGGCGTAAGGGAGCGAGGCGTCGATCTCGCTTCCGGTGCCCCGGAGCTGGGGGCTGAGGATGGCGCCGATCGGGCCGGGGTAGACCGAGCCGTACGCGTGGCCGCCCGCCCGCTCGTACACCGGGCAGACGTTGAGACACGCCGAGCAGCGGATGCAGCGCAGGGCCTGGCGGCCGACCTCGTCGGCGAGCGTGTCGGTGCGGCCGTTGTCGATGAGGACCAGGTGGAAGGTCTGGGGGCCGTCGGCTGTCTCGGAGTCTGTGGTTCCCGTCCACATGGAGGTGTACGGGTTCATCCGCTCGGCCGTCGAGGAGCGGGGGAGGGTCTGCAGGAAGACCTCCAGGTCCCGCCAGGTCGGCACGATCTTCTCGATGCCGACGACCGAGATCAGCGTCTCGGGGAGGGTCAGGCACATCCGGCCGTTGCCCTCGGACTCCACCACCATCAGCGTGCCGGTCTCGGCGACCATGAAATTGGCCCCGGAGATGCCGACCTTGGCGCGCAGGAACTTCTCGCGCAGGTGCAGCCGGGCCGCTTCGGCCAGTTCGGCGGGCGTGTCGGTGAGGCCCTCGGGGGCCGGGCGGCCCCACTCGCTCATCTCGCGCGCGAAGATGTCACGGATCTCGCCCCGGTTGCGGTGGATGGCGGGGACGAGGATGTGCGAGGGGCGGTCCTTGCCCAACTGCACGATGAGTTCGGCGAGATCGGTCTCGTAGGCGTGGATGCCCGCCGCCTCGAGGGCTTCGTTGAGGCCGATCTCCTGCGTGGCCATGGACTTGACCTTGACGACCTCCGTCTCGCCGGTCATCTTCACCAGCTCCGTGACGATCCGGTTCGCCTCGTCGGCGTCGGCCGCCCAGTGCACGACGCCCCCGGCCGCCGTGACCGACTCCTCCAACTGCACGAGGTAGCGGTCGAGATGACGGAGCGTGTGGTCCTTGATCTGTTTGCCCGCCTCGCGCAGGGCGGCCCAGTCGTCGAGTTCGGCGACCGCGGTGGCGCGCTTGGCGCGGATCGTGTGGGTCGCGTGGCGCAGATTGCCGCGCAGGGTCGGGTTGTTGACCGCCTCGTGGGCGGCCACGGGGAAGGCCGGCATGCCGACGAAGGTCCCGCTGCTCATGCGCTCGGCTCCTCTTCCGTGCTCGCCAGGATCTCCGCGATGTGCACCGGCCGCATGTCCGTCTCCAGCCGGGCCATCGTGCCGCCGATGTGCATGAGACAGGAGTTGTCGGCGGCGCACAGCACGTCTGCGCCCGTCGACTCGGCGTTGCGCACCTTGTCGGCGCCCATCGCCGCCGAGACATCGGGGTTCTTGACGGCGAAGGTACCGCCGAAGCCGCAGCACTCGTCCGCGCCGGGCAACTCGCGCAGCTCAAGTCCCTTGACGGCCTGGAGCAGCCGGCGCGGCCGGTCACCGAGACCCAGGCTGCGCAGGCCGTGACAGGTGGGGTGGTACGTCACCGTGCGCGGGTAGTACGCGCCTACGTCCGTCACGCCGAGCACATCCACCAGGAACTCGGTGAGCTCGTACGTCTTCGGCACGACCGGGGCGAGCGTGGCCGCAAGGGTGTCCCCGCGGCCCTCCGCCCGCGCCCGCTCGCCCATCCGCGGATACAGCTCCCGCACCATCGCGCCGCACGACCCGGAAGGCGTCACGATCGCCTCGTACTCACCGAAGACATCGGAGAAATTCCGGGCCAGCGGCTCGGCCTCGTGCCGGTACCCGGTGTTGTAGTGCGCCTGCCCGCAACACGTCTGGGCCATCGGGAAGTCGACCTCGACGCCCAGTCTGGTCAGCAGTTTCACCACGGCGCGGCCAGTGTCCGGATAGAGCGTGTCGTTGACACAGGTCAGGAACAGGGCGACACGCATCGCGGCTCCTTGGGATCGGTCATCGGATGGGTGCAGAGTACGCGGCGGGCAGGTGACACGGGAGTCCCCGCTCACGGACGAGTGAGGCGGTCCTCGGCCGCGCGCCATGCCGCAGCGTCGCCCTGGGGCTCGTACCGCCGCAAGGGCTGCGTACGGGCGAGGAGTCGCCGCATCGACGTACGGTCGCCGACGAGGCCGTGGGCCCGGGCCTGCACGAGGACGTTGCCCAGTGCCGCCGCCTCCGCCGGGCCCGCCACCACCGGCAGACCGCAGGCGTCGGCGGTCAGTTGGCAGAGCAGGGCGTTTCGGGTGCCGCCGCCGACGATGTGCACGACGTCGACCGGGTGGTCGGCGAGGGACTCGGCTTCGCGGATCGCCCTGCGATGGGCGAGTGCGAGGGAGTCGAGGATGCAGCGGGTGATCTCGGCGCGGGACTCGGGCACGGGCTGCCCCGCCCTGCGGCAGGCGTCGGCGATCCGGGCCGGCATCCGGCCGGGGGCCAGGAAGGCCGCGTCGCCCGCGTCCACCACGGACCGCAGCGGCGCGACCTCGGCGGCGGACCGCAGCAGTTCCTCCAGGTCGGGGTGCCCCCATGCGCGTACGCACTCCTGGAGCAGCCACAGACCCATGATGTTCCGCAGATAGCGGACCGTGTCGTCAAGGCCCAGTTCATTGGTGAAGTTGGCCGCGCGACTCGCCTCCGTGAGGACCGGCGCGTCCAGTTCCAGGCCGGCCAGGGACCAGGTGCCGGTGCAGATGTAGGCGAAGCGCTCGCCGACGGCGGGGACGGCGGCCACCGCGGAGGCGGTGTCGTGCGAGCCGACGGTCGTCACCGGGACCGGGCCCCTCAGCCCGGTCTCCTCCAGGACGTGCGGGTGCAGCAGACCGGCCGGGTCGCCCGGCCGGCGCAGCGGCGCGAACAGCTTCAGGTCGACGCCGAGCCGGTCCGCGAGGTCGTACGACCAGTCGCGGGTGCGCGGGTCGATCAGCTGGGTGGTCGAGGCGTTGGTGAGCTCCGTGCCCGGCTCGCCCGTGAGCCAGTACGTCAGCAGATCGGGGATCAACAACAGCCGTTCGGCGGCGGCGAGTTGAGCCGTCGAGCGGGCTGCCGTCAGCTGGTACAGGGTGTTGAAGGGCGCGTACTGGAGCCCGGTCGCCGCGTACAGCTCGGCGGCGGGCACAGTGGCCCACACCTTCTCCGCGACACCCTCCGTGCGGGCGTCGCGGTAGTGCACCGGGTTGCCCAGCAGCGCTCCGTCGGCGTCCAGCAGGCCGTAGTCCACGGCCCAGCTGTCGATGCCGACGGAGTCGACCTGCCCGGCCGCCCGCAGCCCGTCGAGGACCCCCGCGTACAGCGCGAGGATGTCCCAGCGCAGTCCTTCGGGGACGCGGACGGGCCGGTTCGGGAAGCGGTGCGCCTCCGTCAGATCCAGTGTGTCGGGGCCGACGCGGCCGACCATGACGCGCCCGCTGGACGCGCCGAGGTCGACCGCGGCGAAGGTGTTGAGGTGCTCGCTCATCGCAGGAATGCCGCCGCGACACCGGCGTCGACCGGGACGTGCAGACCGGTGGTGTGCGTGAGGTCCCCGCCCGTGAGGGCGAACACCGCGTTCGCGACGTGCTCGGGCAGCACCTCCCGCTTGAGGATGGTCCGCTGGGCGTAGAACTCGCCGAGCTTCTCCTCCTCGATGCCGTAGGTGGCCGCGCGCTGTGCGCCCCAACCGCCCGCGAAGATGCCCGAGCCGCGCACCACCCCGTCCGGGTTCACACCGTTGACCCGGATGCCGTGCTCGCCCAACTCGGCGGCGAGAAGCCGGACTTGATGTGCCTGGTCGGCCTTGGTCGCGGAGTAGGCGATGTTGTTCGGGCCGGCGAACACCGCGTTCTTGGACGCGATGTAGATGACGTCGCCGCCCAGCCTCTGCTGGATCATCACCCGGGCCGCCTCGCGCGAGACGAGGAAGGAGCCGCGGGCCATGATGTCGTGCTGGAGGTCCCAGTCCTTCGCGGTGGTCTCCAGCAGCGGCTTGGAGATGGAGATACCCGCGTTGTTGACGACCAGGTCGACGCCGCCGAACGCGAGCACCGCCGCCTTGAAGGCCTCGGCGATCTGCTCCTCGGAGGTCACGTCGACGGTGACGGCGACGGCCTTGTCGGGACCGCCCAGCGCCTCGGCGACCCCGGCGGCGTTCTCCGCGTTCAGGTCCGCGATCACCACGCACGCGCCCTCGGCCACCAGCCGCTCGGCGATCGCCTTGCCGATGCCGCTGCCCGCGCCCGTCACCAGCGCCACCCGGGTGGCGAGCGGCTTCGGCTTCGGCATCCGCTGGAGCTTGGCCTCCTCCAGGGCCCAGTACTCGATGCGGAACTTCTCCGACTCCTCGATCGGCGCGTACGCCGAGACGGCCTCGGCGCCCCGCATCACATTGATCGCGTTGACGTAGAACTCGCCGGCCACGCGTGCGGTCTGCTTGTCCTTGCCGAAGGAGAACATGCCGACACCGGGCACCAGCACGATCGCCGGGTCCGCGCCGCGCATCGCGGGGGAGTCGGCGTCGGCGTGCCGCTGGTAGTAGGCCGCGTACTCCTCGCGGTACTCCGCGTGCAGCTCCTTCAGCCGGGCGATCGCCTCGTCCAGGCCGACGGACGGCGGCAGGTCGAGGACGAGCGGCCTGACCTTCGTCCGCAGGAAGTGGTCGGGGCAGGAGGTGCCGAGGGCGGCGAGGCGCGGGTGCCCGGCGCTCGCCAGGAAGTCGAGGACGACGTCGGAATCGGTGAAGTGGCCGACCTGCGGACGGTCCTGGGAGGCGAGGGCGCGGATGTACGGCGCCAGCGCCGCGGCCCGGTCCCGGCGCGCACCCTCGGGCAGCGCCTGGTACCCCTCGACGACCGGCCCGAACGGCTCGCCCTTCCCGCGCTCGGCGAGGAAGGCTTCCGCGGTGCGGATGATGTGCAGCGAGTTGCGCTCGCACTCCTCGGCCGTGTCGCCCCACGCCGTGATGCCGTGGCCGCCGAGGACACAGCCGATCGCCCGCGGGTTGGCCTCCTTGACCGCCGCGATGTCCAGCCCGAGCTGGAAGCCGGGCCGGCGCCACGGCACCCACACCACGCTGTCGCCGAAACACTCGGCCGTCAGCTTCTCGCCGTCCGCCGCGCAGGCCAGCGCGATACCGGAATCGGGGTGCAGGTGGTCGACGTGGGCCGCGTCCACCAGTCCGTGCATCGCCGTGTCGATGGACGGGGCCGCGCCTCCCTTGCCGTGCAGGCAGTAGTCGAACGCGGCGACCATCTCGTCCTCGCGCTCGACGCCCGGGTAGACCTCCGTCATCGCCCGCAGCCGGTCCAGGCGGAGCACGGCGAGCCCGGACTCGGTCAGCGTGCCGAGGTCGCCCCCCGACCCCTTGACCCACATCAGCTCGACGTCACCGCCGGTCACGGGGTCGGTGTCGGTGCCCTTCGCGGAGGTGTTGCCGCCCGCGTAGTTCGTGTTGCGCGGATCAGCACCAAGCCGGTGCGACCGGGCCAGCAGGGCGGCGGCTTCGGGATGGGTTGCCATGCGTGATCAATCCTTACGTGAAAAATGGAGAGGAGGGTGAGGTGAGCACCCCTTCAGGGGCGCGGGGCTGTGACATCTTGCGGCTTCGCCGCGTGGGCGCGACCAGCCACCTGCGGCCCGCAGCCCGGTGCCGGCCCAACCCGACAGACGCGAGGCAGCCGCTACGCTCCCCACCCCGCCTGCTGCCCACCGACCCGCTCCTCAGCGATCTTCGCCGCCCACCCGGACCGGTGATACGCGGCAACCGGGTCCGGGTCCAGCCCCAGCTCGGCGCGCACCTCACCCAGCAGCGGCCGCACATCCGTGTTGTACGCGTCCATCACCACCGCGTTGGCGGCGAGCACGTCACCGGCCCGCTGCGCCTTGGCGAGGGCAGAGCGATCCACGAGGAGAGCCTTGGCCGTGGCCTCCTGGACGTTCATCACCGAGCGGATGATCGCCGGGATCTTCGCCTCGATGTTGTGGCACTGGTCGAGCATGAAGGCGACCTCCGGCGCGAAGCCGCCGCCGCGGATCACCTCGTACATGATCCGGAAGAGCTGGAAGGGATCGGCGGCGCCCACCATGAGGTCGTCGTCGGCGTAGAAGCGGGAGTTGAAGTCGAAGCCGCCGAGCTTCCCCTCGCGCAGCAGCGTGGCGACGATGAACTCGATGTTGGTGCCGGGGGCGTGGTGGCCGGTGTCGACGACGACCTGCGCCTTGGGGCCGAGCTTGAGGCAGTGCGCGTACGCGGTGCCCCAGTCCGGGACGTCCGTCGTGTAGAAGGCGGGCTCGAAGAACTTGTACTCCAGCAGCATCCGCTGGTCGTCCCCGAGCCGCTCGTAGACCTGGGCGAGTCCTTCGGCGAGACGGTCCTGGCGCTCGCGGATGTCGTCCTGCCCGGGATAGTTCGTGCCGTCGGCGAACCAGAGCTTCAGGTCCTTCGAACCCGTCGCGTCCATGATGTCGACGCACTCGAACAGGTGATCAAGGGCCTTGCGGCGCACGGTCGCGTCCGGGTGGCAGATGCTGCCCAGCTTGTAGTCGTCGTCCTGGAAAGTATTGGAGTTGATCGTGCCCAGCTGCAGGCCGCGCTCCTCGGCGTACTTGGCCAGCGCCCCATAGTCGTCGACCTTGTCCCAGGGGATGTGCAGAGCGACGGTCGGCGCGGCACCCGTATAAGCGTGCACCTGGGCGGCGTCGTCCAGCTTCTCGCGCGGGTTGCGCGGGACTCCGGGCTGCGCGAACACCTTGAAGCGGGTTCCCGAGTTCCCGTACGCCCACGACGGCGTCTCTACTGCCTGGGTCTTGAGGGCGGTCTTCACCGCGGCAAGCTCGGTCACTTCAGGGCTCCTCTGACAAGTCTTCTGAAACGATTCAGACGGGCTGAAGCTATGAGCCCCTAGAAGGGCTGTCAACCCCCCTGGACGAAGACCGCTCTCCGTGACTCGGTTGCTACCTCTCACTATCGAAAATTTCGACTCGGACCCATTGACGTGACCTGTGCGACCTGTCTAACGTCCCGGCAACCTAGTTGAAACCTTTCACGACGTCGTGAGGCTTCTTTGCCCGCGCCGTTGAGGAGCCCCCATGACCCACCGGTCCGACGCGGGTCCGGCCCCCGTACTGGCGCTCGAGGACATCTCCAAGTCCTTCGGCGCGGTACGCGCCCTGCGGGACGTGTCCCTGGAGCTGTTCCCCGGCGAAGTGCACGCACTCGCGGGCGAGAACGGCGCGGGCAAGTCGACCCTCATCAAGACGCTCGCCGGCGTGCACCGACCGGACGCCGGTCGGGTGCTGCTGGACGGCGAGCCCACCGTCTTCCACGGTCCCGCCGACGCCCGGGACGCGGGCATCGCGGTGATCTACCAGGAGCCCACGCTCTTCCCCGACCTGTCGATCGCCGAGAACATCTTCATGGGCCGCCAGCCCCGGCGCGCCCTCGGCCGTATCGACCACAAGGCCACCCACGAGGCGACCGCCGCGCTGATGAAGCGACTCGGCGTCGAACTCGACCCCGACCGGCCGGCGCGTGGGCTGTCCATCGCCGACCAGCAGATCGTCGAGATCGCCAAGGCGCTCTCCTTCGACGCCCGCGTCCTGATCATGGACGAGCCGACCGCCGCTCTGACCGGCAGCGAGGTGGCCCGACTCTTCGGAGTCGTCCGCACCCTGCGCGAGCAGGGCTCGGCGGTGCTGTTCATCTCGCACCGCCTGGAGGAGATCTTCCAGATCTGCCAGCGCGTCACGACCCTGCGCGACGGCGCCTGGATCTCCAGCGAGCCCCTCGATGGAATGACCGAGGACGACCTGGTACGCCGGATGGTCGGCCGCGACCTCGACGAGCTCTACCCCAAGCAGGACGTCGAGGCCGGCGAGGTCGCCCTGAGCGTGCGCCGTCTGACCCGCGAGGGCGTTTTCACCGATGTCTCCTTCGACGTACGGCGCGGCGAGATCGTCGGTCTCGCCGGCCTCGTCGGCGCGGGGCGTACCGAGGTCGCCCGAGCAGTCTTCGGAGTCGACCGCTGGGACGCGGGCGGGGTGGAGGTCGACGGCAAGGCGCTCACGAACGGGGCGCCGTCCACGGCCATGGCCGCCGGGCTCGCCCTCGTCCCCGAGGACCGACGCGCCCAGGGCCTGGTGATGGACATGTCCATCGAGCGCAATATCGGGCTCACCGGGCTTCGGACGACGGTCAAGGCGGGCCTGATGGACCGGGGCGCCGAGCGCAGCCGCTCCCTCGACTGGGCGGTCAAGCTGCAGGTGAAGTACGCCCGGATCGCCGACACCGTGTCGACTCTGTCCGGCGGCAATCAGCAGAAGGTCGTCCTCGCCAAGTGGCTCGCCACCGGCCCCAAGGTACTGATCGTCGACGAGCCGACCCGTGGCATCGACGTCGGTACGAAGGCCGAAGTGCACCGACTGCTCAGCGAGTTGGCCTCCGACGGCGTGGCCGTCCTGATGATCTCCTCCGATCTGCCCGAGATCCTCGGCATGGCGGACCGCGTGCTGGTGATGCACGAGGGCCGGCTCACCGCCGAGATCCCACGCTCCGAAGCCACCGAGGAATCCGTGATGGCCGCCGCCACCGGGAGGGCCGCCGCATGACGGTGACCGCGCCCAACCCCGCCCCCGCCGCCGAAGTGCCCAGGTCGAACGGCACCCGGCTGGTCGACCGCGTCTTCAAGATGCGCGAACTCGCCATCCTGGTCGTCTTCCTGGTGATGATCGCCATCACCCAGATGGGCAACAGCGAGTTCCTTTCCGAGCAGGGCATCAAGGACCTGCTGCTGAACGCGACCATCCTGGTGCTCGTTGCCACCGGCCAGTCCCTGGTCGTGATCACCCGGAACGTCGACCTGTCGGTCGGCTCCACGCTCGGCATCAGCGCCTTCGCGGCCGGCATCTATCTGCAGGACGGCGGAAACCCCGTCGTCGCGGTGTTCCTCGCGGTGCTGCTCGGCATCGGCTGCGGACTGGTCAACGGGCTGCTCGTCAGCCTCGGCCAGGTGCCCGCACTCGTCGTCACCCTCGGCACGCTCTACATCATCCGCGGCATCGACTCCATCTGGGTCGGCTCCCGCCAGATCACCGCGGCCGACCTCCCCGGCGGCTTCGTCGACTTCGGCTCCGGCGGCATCTCGGCGATCCCGTATCTCGCCCTGATCGCGCTGGCCGTGCTGCTGGTCACCGCGTACTACCTCAAGCACTTCGGCAGCGGCCGCGAGCTGTACGCGCTGGGCTCCAACCCGGAGGCCGCACGGCTCGCCGGGATCCCCGTCCGCAAGCGGATCCTGACCGCGTACATCGTCTGCGGCGGCCTCGCCGGACTCGCGGGCGCGCTGTACCTCGCCCGGTTCGGCAACGTCGACTCGAGCACCGGAAACGGCTACGAACTGACCGTCGTCAGCGCGGTGGTGGTCGGCGGTGTCGTCTTCACCGGTGGCTCCGGCAGCGTCTACGGCGCCGCGCTCGGCGCGCTGCTGCTCACCTCCATCAACAGCGTGCTGCCCGCCCTCGGCGTCAGCTCCGTGTGGGTGCTCGCCATCAACGGCATCCTGCTCCTCCTCGCCATCGCCGTCGACCGGGTCGTCGCGCTGCGCGTGGCCTCCGCCCTGAAGAAGAGGAACGCCCGCCATGGCTGACTCGCCTCTCGCGCGCGCCGTCCGCTGGGACACGGTGGTCGGCGCCCTCCTCCTCGTCCTGCTGCTGTTCTCCTTCGGGTTCGTGGACGGCTTCGGCAACGCCCTCAACCTGTCGTTCCTGATCGGCAACACGCTGCCCATCGCGCTGATCGCCCTGCCGATGACCCTGCTCGTGGTGTCCGGCGAGATCGACCTGTCGGTCGCGTCCACGGCCGGTCTGTCCGGGGCGGTGATGGGCGCCCTGTGGAACCAGGGCATGTCGATCGAGACGATCATCCCGCTGTGCCTGCTCCTCGGCGTGGTGTGCGGGCTCGTCAACGGCCTGCTGGTGACCCGGCTCGGCCTGCCGTCGCTCGCCGTCACCATCGGCACGCTCGCCGCCTACCGAGGCATCGCGCAGATCGTGCTCGGCTCGGACGCGGTCACCGACTTCCCCACCCAGTACCTGGACTTCGCGGCCGGACGCATCGGCGACACCTTCATCCCGCAGGCGTTCCTGCCCTTCCTCGTGCTGCTCGCCATCGCGGTGGTCGTCCTGCACGCCACCCCGTTCGGGCGCTCGGCGTTCGCGGTCGGCGCCAACGAGGAGGCCGCACGGTTCGCCGGCATCCGGGTCAAGCGGCAGAAACTGCTCCTGTTCGTCGCCACCGGCTTCATGGCCTCGCTCACCGGCATCTTCTGGGCCCTGCACTACGCCAGCGCCCGCTTCGACAACGCCACCGGGCTCGAACTCTCCGTCATCGCGGCCGTCCTCCTCGGCGGCATCGACTTCGACGGCGGCAAGGGCACGCTCGGCGGCGCCATCGCGGGAGTCTTCCTGCTCGGCGCGGCGCAGAACGTGATGAGCCTCCAGGACGTCTCCGCCCAGTCGCAGATCGTCGTCACCGGCGTTCTGCTCGTCGTCTCCGTGCTCGGCCCCCGGGTCGCGCGGCAGATCTCCATAGCGAGGGCGGGCCGCAGAGCCGCCTCGACTCCAGCCTCGTAACCGTTCCGCTCACCCTCATAAGGAATCCACGTCATGCGCCAGTCCTCGATCCGTCGTAGCTGTGCGGCGCTCGCCGCCGTCACCTCCCTCGCCCTGGCCGTCACCGCCTGCGGCGGCACCACCAAGAAGGACGTCAAGAGCGAGAGCGGCTCGAACGCGACCGCCGGCAAGGCCGACCCGAAGGCGGCCACCAAGAAGGGCCTGACGGTCGGCTTCCTGCCCAAGCAGGTCAACAACCCGTACTTCACCTCCGCGGACAAGGGCGGCGAGAAGGCCCTCAAGGAACTGGGCTCCAGCTACAAGGAGGTCGGCCCGAGCAGCGCCACCGACACCAGCAGCCAGGTGTCGTACGTCAACACGCTCACCCAGCAGCAGGTCGACGCGATGGCGGTCTCCGCACAGGACCCGGGTGCCCTGTGCACCGCGCTCAAGCAGGCCATGACGAACGACATCAAGGTCGTCACCTACGACTCCGACACCAAGCCCGAGTGCCGCAACGCCTTCGTCTCGCAGGCCAGCGCCGAGGACCTGGGCCGCACCGAGGTGCAGCTGCTCGCCGAACAGATCGGCTACAAGGGCGAGATCGCGATCCTGTCCGCCGCGCAGACCGCCACGAACCAGAACACCTGGATCGACTTCATGAAGGACGAGCTCAAGGACGCGAAGTACAAGGACATCAAGCTGGTCAAGGTCGCGTACGGCAACGACGACGCCCAGCAGTCCTTCCAGCAGACCCAGGGCCTGCTCCAGGAGTTCCCGAACCTGAAGGGGATCATCTCCCCGACCACCGTCGGCATCAAGGCCGCCGCCCAGTACCTGTCCGGCTCCAAGTACAAGGGCAAGGTCAAGCTGACCGGCCTCGGCACCCCCAACGACATGCGCAAGTACGTCAAGAACGGCACCGTCGACGCCTTCGAGCTGTGGGACCCGGCGAAGCTCGGCGAGTTGGCCGCGCGTACGGCGGTGGCGCTGTCCTCGGGGCAGATCAGCGGCAAGGAGGGCGAGAGCTTCGAGGCCGGTGCCATGGGCTCCTTCACCATAGGCAAGGACGGCGTGATCAACCTGGGCAAGCCGACCGTCTTCAAGGCCGAGAACATCGACCAGTTCGACTTCTGATCCGTCTCACGCGGGAGCGGTACTTCATGCAGCGCGTCTGTTTTCTTCTCAAGGTCCGGCAGGACCGGCTCGTGGAGTACCGCGAGAGGCACGCGGCCGTGTGGCCCGAGATGCTCGCAGCTCTCTCGGCCACCGGCTGGCACAACTACTCGCTCTTCCTGCGTGACGACGGACTGCTCGTCGGCTATCTGGAGACCGAGGACTTCACGGCGGCCCAGGCCGCCATGGAGGCCACCGACGTCAACGCCCGCTGGCAGGCCGAGATGGCACCCTTCTTCGAATCCCTGGACGGTGCCCGGCCCGACGAGGCCATGAAGCCCCTCACGGAAGTCTTCCATCTCGCCTGACTCCCTCGCCCGATTCCCCTGCCCGAACCAGGAGCTCCGCACATGAGACGACGCACGTTGTTGGCGACGGCCCTGCTCACCACCGTGGCGGCCCCGGGCACGGCACGGGCGGCCGACCCGGGCCCCTCGGTGACCCGTACCGGCAGCACCCGACTGGACGCCCAGGCCGTGTACTTCGTGTCGTACGACGGCCTGGTCAACAACAACGCGTTCCAGAAGAACGGTCTGCTCACGTACAAGGGCCACCAGTACGCCGTCTGGTACACCGCCGACCGCAGCGCGGTCGTCGCCCGCCGTGCGCTCGGCGCGTCAAGCTGGTCGACGGTCACCCTCGGCCACAAGCTCAAGAGCGACGACTCGCACAACGTGATCTCCATGGGCGTGTCGAAGACCGACGGCCGGCTGCACCTCAACATGGACTCCCACAGCGACGGCTTCTTCTACGTGAAGTCGGTGGCGGGGCTGCTCGACAACGCCGCCTCGACAGCCTGGACCTCCGCGGTCTTCGGCGCCGTACAGACGAGCCTCGACGGGCTCGCGCTCACCACGCAGTTCACCTACCCGCAGTTCGTCTCGACACCGGAGGGCAAGCTCCAGCTCAGCTATCGGGTCGCCATCTCCGGAAACGGGCGCAACGCCCTCGCGGAGTACGACGGTTCGTCCTGGACCGCTCTCGGGGAGTGGTCCAGTTCGACCGGCACGTACACCAGCGAGCACGGCTCCAGCACCGCCCGCAACATGTACCTGCACGGCATCGACTACGACGTCAACGGTCGGCTGCACTCCTTCTTCACCTGGCGCGAGCAGTCGGCCGCGGTGATGTGCAACGGCGGTGGCATCACCAATCACGACACCGGCTACGTCTACTCGACCGACCGCGGCCGCACCTGGCGCAACGACGCGGGCACTCTCGTCGGCACCACCGGCGGCTCCGACAAGGTGGCCGTCACCGACCCCGGACTCGTCGTCGACCCCCTCAACCCCGACCACTCCCTGATGAACCAGGAAAGCCAGGCCACCGACTCCACCGGGCTGCCGCACGCGATCATCAGCTATGTGCCCGGCCGCTTCGGCCAGTGCACGACCAACTACGTCACCGACCGGACGACCAACGGCCGCGCCTTCCACCTCCGCAAGAACGCCTCCGGCAGCTGGACGAAGACCGAGATCCCCATCGCGCTGAACTCCAGCCAGCGCACCAAGCTGATCCTGGACAAGTACGACAACGTCTACGCGATCATGCCCTTCGGCCGGATAGCCGCCGCCTCGAAGTCGTCCGGGTACACCGACTGGAAGCTCCTGTACGACGGCAGCGGCCTCAACGCGTTCGGCGAGGTCGTGATCGACGAGACACGCGTCCCGCAAGACGGGACGCTGTCGATCATGTACCAGGAGAAGTCCAGCGGGACGACACCCTCGGCGCTCCAAGTCGTCGACTTCAAGCTGCCGTCATGAACGACTTCGTACTGCCGTCTGACCATCGATGTCGGCGGGCGCGCGGGTAATGTGAAGGCCCGCCCACCACTACTTGTCCCCCTGGAGGTTTCCGCCCGATGGCCCAGTCGGTGGGTATCAAGGACGTCGCCCGCGTCGCCGGAGTCTCCGTGGGCACGGTGTCGAACGTCATCAACCGCCCGGACAGCGTCGCCTCCGAGACCCGGGCGCGCGTCCTGTCGGCCATAGACCGGCTCGGTTACGTCCGCAGCGAGTCCGCGCGCCAGCTGCGGGCCGGGCGCAGCCGGATCATGGGCCTGCTCGTCCTCGACATGGGCAACCCGTTCTTCGTGGACGTGGCCCGCGGCGCCGAGCGCGCCGCACGGGACGCCGGGCTCGGTGTGATGGTCTGCAACAGCGCGCAGAGCGCCGGCGAGGAGGCCGACTATCTGTCGCTCTTCGCCGAACAGCGGGTGCGCGGAGTGCTCCTCACACCGGCCGACGCCACGGGGCGCAACATCGAGACGTTCCGCCGCAACGGCATCCCCTTCGTGCTGGTCGACCGGGTCGCCGACGGCACCACCGAGTGCTCGGTCTCCGTCGACGACGTGGCGGGCGGCGCGCTGGCCGTACGCCATCTCGTGGATGCCGGCCACCGGTCGATCGCGTACGTCAGCGGGCCGCCCGGCCTGAACCAGGTCAGCGACCGCCGGGCGGGCGCGCTGAACGCCCTGGCGGAGGCCGGGCTGCCGCCGAGCGCGCTGCGAGAGCTGCCCACCGAGCGTCTCGACGTGGCCGCGGGACGCGACGCGGGCGCCCGGCTCCTCGGCCTCGCCGAGCGCCCGACCGCCGTCTTCTGCGCCAACGACCTGCTCGCGCTCGGCGTCCTGCAGGCCATGTACGCGGCGGGGGTCGGCGTCCCCGACGACCTCGCGATCGTCGGCTACGACGACATCGAGTTCGCCGCCGCGGCGGCCGTCCCGCTCACCTCCGTACGCCAGCCCGCCATGACCATGGGTGCCCTCGCCGCCGAACTGCTGCTGGAGGAGACGGAGGCCGAGACGGCGTCCACGCCGCACGAGCACCAGCGGGTGGTGCTCCAGCCCGAGCTGGTGGTGCGCCGCTCCAGCTTGTCGGCGCGCTGAGTCACCACTCACGCGCTGAGTCACCATTCAGTACGGTTTTCTTGATCCCCGGGCGCGGCGCCTCCGGGATCATGTGTTCAACTGGGACGGAGCCTGGAATCCGTACGTCTCGGGAGCCCTGTTGACCGTCAGCTACCGCCAGCCCGGTGTCGTCCTCACCGACCACCGCTTCAGTGTGCCCCTCGACCACGACGACCCGGCGGGGGAGAGCATCGAGCTGTTCGCACGCGAGGCCGTCGCGAGCGAGAAGGCGCACCAGGACCTCCCCTGGCTGGTCTACCTCCAGGGCGGCCCCGGCTTCGGCGCCAACCGTTTCGTCGGCAAGCAGGCCTGGCTCGGCCGGGCGCTGAAGGAGTTCCGGGTGCTGCTGCTCGACCAGCGCGGCACCGGGCACTCCACGCCCGCCAACCGTCAGACCCTGCCGCTGCGCGGCGGCCCGCGCGCACAGGCCGACTACCTCACGCACTTCCGCGCCGACTCCATCGTCCGCGACTGCGAGGCCATCCGCCCCGGGCTCACCGGCGGCGACCCCTGGACCGTACTCGGCCAGAGCTTCGGCGGTTTCTGCACGGTGAACTACCTTTCGACGGCCCCGGAGGGCCTGCGCGCGGCCCTGATCACCGGGGGACTGCCCGCACTGGACGCGCACGCGGACGACGTCTACCGGGCCGCGTATCCCCGTATCGAACGCAAGGTCGCCGCACACTACGCGCGTTACCCGCAGGACGTGGAGCGCGCCCGGCAGATCGCCGAGTACCTCGTGCGGCACGAGCCCGTCCTGCCCGGCGGCTACCGGCTCACCGTCGAGGCCTTCCAGTCCCTCGGCATCCTCCTCGGCGGCAGCGAGGGCAGCCACCGCCTGCACTACCTCCTCGAGGAGGCCTTCGTCCGCACCCCGCAGGGCCAGGCACTGTCCGACGCCTTCCAGGAGGAGGTGCAAGGACTCCTGTCGTACGCAGGTCACCCGCTGTACGCACTGGTCCACGAGGCGATCTACGGCCAGGACGACCGGCCCACCGCCTGGTCCGCGGAGCGGGTGCGGGCCGAGTTCCCGCAGTTCGACGCGGCCAAGACGCTCACCGACGACGGACCGCTGCTGTTCACCGGCGAGTCCGTGCACCCCTGGATGTTCGACACCGATCCGGCGCTGCGCCCCCTGCGCGAGACTGCCGAGGAACTGGCCTCGCGCACGGACTGGCGGCCGCTCTACGACCCCGCCCGTCTCGCCGCCAACAAGGTCCCGGTGGCCGCGGCCGTGTACCACGACGACATGTACGTCGACACGGAGCACGCCCTGCGGACCGCCCGCACCATCGGCGGTCTGCGGACCTGGGTGACCGACGAGTTCGAGCACGACGGCGTACGGGCCGGGGGACCGCGGGTCCTGGACCGGCTGCTGGCGCTGACGCGCGACGAGGTCTGAACCCTAGGCCCTGTCGTCAAATTCGCGTCGTCCGCCCGGAGGGCGGGCCTCGTGGCGTCAGGTGCGTGCTCTCGGCGTGCCGGGCGCAGACCCTCGTACTGGTTGTACGTGGGTCTGCGCCCGGTGCGGCGAGAGTGCGTGCATGGCGTCGCGAGGCAGGCGGGAATTTGACGACAGGGCCTAGGCCCTGCCTCAGGCGGCGACCGGCGTCGCAGGGCCCACGAGCGTCGTCCGCAGTGGGCCCACGACCCGTCCGTCCGGCAGGAGCTCACCGGTGTCGTCGAAGACGAGCGTGCCGTTGCACAGCAGGCTCCAGCCCTGTTCCGGGTGGGCGGACACGATGACGGCGGCTCGATGGTCGGGGCTGTCGACGGTGGGGCACGGCGGCCGGTGGGTGCACATGGTGTCTCTCCTGCGTCCGGGGCGTTCCTCTGTATGTGGGTGTTGGCTCAGTCATAGCGGAGCTTGTTTTCGCCTGTGTGGAGAGGACCTCTCCGATCCCGACAGGGCATCGGTGAGTTCCTTGCCCCGTAAGGGAGTTGGGCGGCACGGCGCTGCGGCTCACGCCGTCCGAACAGTACCGTCGGCTGCTCGAGTACGCGTATATCGTCCGGCTCGGCCGTGATCGGCTCAGTAGGCTGGGTCCATGCAAGAAGACAGCGGTGTGGCCCTGGACCGGCGCCTTGATCTGCGGGCCGACTGCGGCCAGTGCTTCGGGCTGTGCTGTGTCGCGCTGCCGTTCGCCCGCTCGGCGGACTTCGCGATCGACAAGGACGCCGGAAAGCCCTGCTCGAACCTGGAGACCGATTTCCGCTGCGGGATCCACACACGGTTGCGGCAGACGGGCTTCACGGGCTGCACCGTGTACGACTGCTTCGGCGCCGGGCAGAAGGTCTCCCAGGTCACCTTCGGCGGCCAGGACTGGCGCTCGGGCACGCGCGAGCACGCGCGGCAGATGTTCGATGTGTTCCCCGTCGTCCGCCAACTCCACGAACTGCTCTGGTACCTGAACGAGGCGCTGACGCTCCCGGCGGCCCGCCCGGTGCACGCCGACGTCCGCCGCGCGCTCGACGAGACGGAGCGGCTCACCCGCCGAACCCCCGAGGAACTGGGCGAGTTGGACGTGGGCGCGCACCGGCAGGACGTCAACGTACTGCTGCTGCGGACCAGCGAACTCGTGCGCGCCGGCCTGGGACGCGGCAAGAAGAAGGACCGCCGGGGCGCCGACCTGATGGGCGTCCGGCTCAAGGGGGCCGACCTGCGCGGCGCCAGCCTGCGCGGCGCCTACCTCATCGCCGCCGACCTGACCGGTGCCGATCTGCGCGGCGCGGATCTGATCGGCGCCGATCTGCGCGACACCGACCTCACGGACGCCGATCTGACCGGCGCGTTCTTCCTGACCCAGCCTCAGGTGAACGCGGCCCGGGGCAGTGCCGGCACCAGGCTGCCCGAGTCAGTCACCCGCCCGGGCCACTGGGCGGGCGGTCGCTGAGTCCGGTGCGGGTGCGCGGCCCTCGAGGTGCAGCCGCAACCCCTCCGGCATCAGCGTCAGCCGCTCGCAGACCCGCAACCGGTAGTCCGGCTCGGGCCGCAGCTCGTAGCGGCGCAGCAGCAGCCCCAGCACCAGCGTCGCCTCGTGCAGTGCGAACTGGCGGCCGATGCAGGCCCGCGCCCCGGTGCCGAACGGCTTGAAGGTGTGCGCCGGCCGGGTCCGTACCGCCTTCGCGTCGAAGTGATCCGGGTCGAACGCCTCCGCGTCCGCACCCCAGACCTCCGGATCCCGGTGCAGCATCGCCGTCAGGACCAGCGTCCACGCACCCCTGCGCATCGGGTGCACCCCGTCCAGCACGGTGTCCTGACGGGCTTCCCGGGCGAAGGCGGGCGCCGTCGGCCACAGCCGCAGCGACTCGTCGAGCACTCGGCGCACGTACCGCAGTTTGGCGACCTGGTCGTAGCCCGGCCGGGGTGTGTCGCCCCAGACCCGGTCCACCTCGGCCCGCGCGCGGGCGGCGACGTCCGGGTGCCGGGAGAGGTAGTGCAGGGCGAACGAGAGCGCGCCCGAGGTGGTCTCGTGGCCGGCGATCAGGAAGGTGATGACCTGGCGCCGGATGTTCTCGGGCGTCAGTCGTTCCCCGGTCCCCGGACGGGCGGTCTCCAGCATCCGGTCGAGCAGGTCCCCGTCTCCGCCGCCGCGTCGGCGCTCCGCCACGACCTTGTCGACGGTGTGGTTGAGATGGGCCATGTCGGCCTCGTTCTGCCGGGTGGCGGTGCGCAGCAGCACGGGAGCCAGCGGCGCGGGCAGGACGTTGAGGCGCTGCGCGTAGGTCAGGGTGCCGACCATCGCGGCCACGAAGGGATGCGGGCGGGAGCGCTCGAACGAGCCGAAGTCATGGCCGAAGCCCGTGCGGGCGATCGTCTCCAGCGTCAGCTTCGTCATGTCGCCGGGCACGTCCACGGCGCGTCCCGCCGCCCGCTCCCGGTCCCAGCGGTCCAGCAGCCGCTCGGCCACGGCCAGCATCATCGGGTGGTAGCCCTCCATGGCCTCGCGGCTGAAGCCCGGGGCCAGGACGTCGTGCGCCAGCTGCCAGTTCGGCTCGTGGTTGTACGCCGTGAACAGGCCGTCCCCGGCGACCGGCCGCAGATTGGCGATCCCGAGCCCCACATGCTTGGCGAACCGGGCCTCGTCCGCCAACTCGGCCGTGAGCCGGGAGCCCCAGACGAAGACGATCTCCTTGCCGAAGGCCTTGCGCCGGAAGATCGGCCCGAGCCGGCGCCCGATGCGCATCGAGTCCTGCAGCGGCGAGCGGACGCCCGCGCCCAGTACATCCCCGAGCACGGGGACCCGGTACGGCGGACGGGGGATGCGGTGCAGCTCCGGCCAGCCCAGTTCCGCGCTGCGGAACCCCTTGGGCAGCGCGGCCTGTGTCGTCTGAGCCATGACGCCATCTCCCTTGTGTCTGCGGCAGGTTGACTCTGTTGTACGCGGGTTCAATAGCGGTTCTCAGTGTGATCCCGTTGTTGAACCGACGTCAAGTAAAGTGCTGGCATGACCGGGAAGCAGGGGGAGCGAGGGGGTCGCCCGCGCCGTCGGCTGAGTACCGAGGAGCGCAGGGAGCAGCTCTTGTCCGTCGGGGCGAGACTGTTCTCGGAGAGCCCGTACGACGAGGTGTGGATCGAGCAGGTCGCCGAGATCGCCGGAGTCTCGCGCGGTCTGCTCTACCACTACTTCCCGACGAAACGGGACTTCTTCTCGGCCGTCGTGGAGCGCGAGAGTGCGCGGATGCTGCGGCTGACGGCGGCGGTGCCCGGGGTTCCCGTGCGGGAGCAACTGGGTGCCGGGCTCGATGCCTTCCTGGAGTACGCCGAGGCGCATGCGCACGGCTTTCGTGCCTTCCATCGCGCCGAGGCGGCGGGGGACCAGGCTGTACGCAAGGTTTACCGGCAGGCGTTGGCCGCGCAGGAACGGCAGATTCTGGCGGCGCTGGCGGCGGACCCGGATTTCGGCCGGTTGCCCGCCGACCGGCCCGAGCTGAGGATCGCCGTCCGTGGCTGGCTCGCCTTCACCACGGCCGTCTGTCTGGAGTGGCTCAGGGGCGGTGCGGAGCTGAATCGGGAGCAGGTGCGCGATCTGTGCGCCCGGGCGCTACTGGGTGCGGTCACTCCCTGAGCCGGGTGCGCTCACGCGCCGAAAAGAGTGCTCACAGGATGGTGTGGCGTGTTGGCGTACACCCAGAACTTGGGTAGGTTAGGCAAGGCTTACCTAAGGGAGGTTGTCGGGATGGAAGACCGAATGGGTGACCGTCAAAGCTGGACGGCCGCGCCCGCCGCGGCCGAGCGTGCCCGCTCGGTGCTCGCCGCGGCGTGGTCGTGCGCGGTGACCGCGGAGGGCGGCCGCGAGGAGTTCGTCGGCGCGCACACCGTCACCGCGGACGGCAGGGTGCTCCTGCACGTGCCGGAGGACAGCGCGCTGCTCGCGGCCGCGATCTGCGCCCCGCGCGGGGAGCCGTCCGCCGTCCTCGAGTTCGCCGACGTCGCGCCCGTCCCGGTGCGCAACCGGATTCGCGCCCGGCTGTGGATGGCCGGCTCGTTCGTCCTGGAGGACGGGCATCTGGAGTTCCGGCCCTCGCGCGTGGTGCTGCGCGAGGCGTCCGGCGCCGTCGTGGTCGACCTGGGCGAGTTCGCCGACGCCGGCCCCGACCCGCTG
Source organism: Streptomyces sp. NPDC048275 (assembly GCF_040652275.1). Classification (NCBI taxonomy): domain Bacteria; kingdom Bacillati; phylum Actinomycetota; class Actinomycetes; order Kitasatosporales; family Streptomycetaceae; genus Streptomyces; species Streptomyces sp. NPDC048275. The sequence continues at coordinate 57,031 of NZ_JBEZLR010000023.1, read as the reverse complement.
GCGACGGCCGAGTCCCACCTGATCACCCACCTCGCCGACGCGCACCCGGACGCGGTCGAGCGGCTGACCCGCCTCGTCGAGCCCGACAGCCTGCACGGTGCGGTACGCGTCCAGCCGCTCGCCGTCGACCGGCACGGACTGACGCTGCGCATCGAGCGTGCGCGCGGCAATGGCGACGTACGCCTGCCCTTCCACATGCCCGCTGACGATGTCACGCAGCTCACGGAGCGGATGCACGTGCTGCTCACGCAGGCGAGTTCCGCTTCCTGCCCCCGCGCGCTACAGCGGCAGCGCACAGACGGCGACGGGTGAGGCGAACGGCTCGCCCGCGAGCCGGAGTTCGCCGCCGGCCCGGTCGACGTGGAAGACGCTGACCGTGCTCGACCGCTGATTCGCCGCGAACAGCAGCCGCTCGTCCGGCGAGAATGCGATGTGGCGTGGGAAGTCGCCGCCGACCGGCACGGTGTCCAGGAGCCGCAACCGGGCGCCGCCCGCCTCGACGGCGTAACGCGTCAGGCTGTTGTGGCCACGGTTGGCGAGATACGCGTACGACCCGTTCGACGTCACCAGGATCTGGGCCGGATAGTTCGTGCCCTCGCCGGTGCCCGTGGACTGCGGGTCGCCCGGGGTGAGCCGCCCGCTCGCCGGATCGTAGGCGCAGACCACCACGGAGTCGTCCACCTCGTTCGCGAGATAGGCGAAGCGGCCGTCGGGGTGGAAGGTGAGATGGCGCGGGCCCGCGCCCGGCCGGGTGTGCGCCCGGGAGACCTCGGTGAGCGTGCCCTTGGCCGCGTTCAGGCGGTAGGTGTAGAGGGTGTCGGTGCCCAGGTCGACGGCGAGGACATGGCCGCCGTCGGGGCTGGTGACGAACTGGTGCGCGTGCGGACCCTCTTGGCCCGGGCCGGGTACCGGAGCGGAGTGCGTGACCAGATCGGTGCGCGCACCGAGGGCGCCCGAGGCGTCGATGGGGTGCACGGCCACACTGCCCGACGTGTAGTTGGCGCTCAGCAGCCAGCGCCCGCTCGGATGCACCGACAGATGGCAGGGGCCCGCGCCGCCGGTGCCCTGGGTGCCGAGCACCTTGTCCGTCGTGACGTGCACGGCCGTCACGGCGCCCTCTTGGCGCTCGTCAACGGCGTACAGCGTGCGGCCGTTCGGATGGAGCGCGAGGTACGACGGGTCGCCGACGCCGGCGATGGTGCCGGTGGCCGTGATGTCACCTGTGGTGGCGTCGTACGTGGCCAGGCCGATGCCCCTACCACCGCCCTCGGCCGAGGTGTAGGTGCCGAGGAACAGCCGACGGACGGCGGGGGAGGCGGAGCCGGCGGTGGGCGCGGTCGTGGTGGGCGCGGGTTCGGTGCGCGGCGCGGCTGCCGCCCTTTCGGTGCGCGGCGCGGCCGGTGCCGGGATCGCCGCCACCACGGCGACGCCCGCCAGCGCTCCGACGACCCGCCGCCTGCTCCAGCCGCCACCGGAGCCTCGCACCGGTTCTGCACCACTGTTCATGCCTGTACCTCGGGTGTCGGTTGCCTCAGCCGTGACGGCCACCTTGGCGTGCGGCACCCGGGAAAGGCAAAAATGGCAATGGGTGTTGCGCAGAGCGCAATGCCCATGCCCGGATCACCAGTCACCGTCCTCGACCGGCTTGCCCGGCGCGTCCCCCAGCGGCTTCACCTGGTGGGGCGCGGGCTGCTGCCAGGGCTCGTGATCGGCGCCGAGCCAGTCGCCGACCGGCCGCACCGAGCCCAGCGTGTCGGTGGGAGCGAGGTCCGTGGCGTCCTGGTCGTAGTAGTCGAACCAGGGCAGTCCGGCCCGTGTGTAGGCCGCGCGGTCGATGGGGGACGGCGGGGGAGCCTCACCCGTGATGCGGCGCCACTCGGGAGGCGTCACGAGATGCACGAACACCCGTCCGGCGGGCCTCTTGGCCCAGGCCTCGAGCGGCCGGTCGTCCCGGTAGACCTCCTGGCGCATCGAGCCGCCGACCCCCAGACCCATCGCGGCGGCGCCGCGCGAGCGACCCGACGGAGCACCGGCGGGGGCCGGGGCGGCGCCCGGCGCGGGCGGGGCGGCCATCGGGAACGCGGCGCCGAACCCTCCGGTCGGCGCCGTCATCTCCCGACGCTGCTGTGTCCTGCGGTGTTCCGCCTCGCGCCACACGGCCAGCTCCGCGTCATCGAGCGGGAAGGACTGAAGCTGGAGGCCGCCCCACACCTCCTCGCCCGTGACCTGGCCCTCGACGGTCGCTCCGAGGCCCAGCGGCACGGCGACGAACTGACGGACCTTGCCCTTGCCGGAGTTGATGCCGTCGAGCCATGGCTGACGCGGCAGCACCACATAGTTCTGCGGGTCCCGGGTGAGCCGGGAACTCCACGGCCTGCCCGAGACCGCGCACACCTTGCCGACGCCGACCTGGAGCGCGGCCGGTTCCGACGTGCCCGCGAAGCTCAGCCACATGGCCTCGCGCAGATACACCGGCAGCATCACACCGCCGCACGCAAGCCACTCGGCGGGAACCGTGTCCGCGTAGTCCTCGACACGGCGCACGGGGAACTCGCCGAGCCCCGGGGGCAGTTCGTGCGTGCCCGTCTCGGGCAGGCGCAGTGTCCGCATGAAACGGACCCGCACCCTGCCCGGCAGCCGCAGTGAGTTTCCGTCGATCCGTACGCCGCTCTCGGTCATCCGTCTGCTCCCCCCTGTGGTCGCCGTCCCGATCCCTGACCCGGAACGGCCGTCCTCACCTGGAACGACCAGAGGCCGGGGGATGGTTCCGACTCCGCTGCGATCGGCCGGGGCGCAGCCGCTGCCGCAGGCGGGCGAGGTACGACCGGCGCTCGCGTTGTTCGCGCGTGCCACGGTCGAGCTCCTCCATGAGCCGACGTGAGCGGTGCTCCGTGTCGAGCTCGTCCAGGATGCGGTTGACCTCGGTGAGGACGGCGCCGTGCAGCTGCCACTGGCGGGCGTCCCGCCGGACCTCGTCCAGGAGCAGCTGGGCCAGCTTGTCGCGGGTGGCTGTCGCCGTGGTGAGCTCCGCGGCGAGCCGGGACTCGGCCGACTCGGCGCTGTGACTGACGTCCGTGGTCACCAGGACGGCGAAACTCACCACGGCGTCGGCCACTTCGGACAGCAGCTGTTCCAGTGCCGCGCCGATCTGCGGTTCGAACAAAGGCTCGGGATCGCGCTCCTTGGCCAGGTCGGTGAGGGTGCGCGCGAGCACCCGCAGCACCACCGTGCAGATTTCCAGCGTGTCGAGGCCGGTGCGCAGCACGATCCGGTGCAGCAGGCCCTCACGCACGCGGGGATTGAGCTTCAGACTGTCCTCGGCCTGTGTGAGCGCCGCGTCCACCTTGACGATGTCGTGGTCCAGGCGTCGCGCTTCGTGCAGTCGGGCGGTCGCGTGCTCCACGGGGGTGCGGCCGGCGGCCTCCTCGCCCATGCGCAGCATCAGCTGTCGTACGTGCCGCGCCAGGCCCTCGATCGACTGCCCTGCGGGGCCCACCCACACCGGGGGAGCGAACAGCAGATTGCAGGCGAGTCCGACCGCCGCGCCGATCAGCGTCTCCACCACTCTGGCCCAGGCGATGTCGCCGACCCTGGTCACGCCCAGCACGAGCATGGCGCTGATCGCCACCTCGGGCACGAACTCGCTGACCCGCACGAGATGACCGACGGCCAGCGAGGCGAGGATGAGCAGGGCCAGACTCCACCAGGTCAGACCCACCAGGGCGCTGAAGCCGATGGCGACGAGGACGCCGGCCACCACGGAGTTCACCCGGCGGATACCGGTCGTGAGGGTGGCGTACAGCGTGACCTGCACGACGAGGAGCGCGGTCAGCGGGGCGGTGAGCGGCGCGGGCTCCGGGCTGACCCGCACCGCGATCACGTACGCGACGGTCGCGGCCGCAGCCGACCGCACCGACTGGACGATCACGGGTTCCTGGCGCCACTTCCGCACCTGTACACCCGCCGCGTCCCACACACCACGTACGTCTCGCATCCTTGGCCCTTTCCCCCTTCGCTGGCGCACCGAACCCGCCTCGGATCCGCGCACCCGTTTCACCGCGGTCGACAAGTGCCTCGCGGGGGCGGCGGAGTCGTCCTCGTACGAGCGGCGAAGGTGTCCTCGTACGATGCGTGGATGAGTGAGAAGCAGGAGGTCGACAAGACGGCCTCGCGGGTGAGCGGTTCGCAGACTCTGGCGCGCGGGCTGTCCGTGTTGCAGCTGGTCGCGGCCCGTCCCCAGGGGCTGGCCGTCCAGGAGGTGGCCGAGCGGCTCGGGGTGCACCGGAGGGCCTCCTACATGCGGAGCGCGCCGCGGAGCGGTACGGCGTCCCGGCCCACGAGATCCTCCAGCGGGTGGGCGAGGCAGGGTACGTCGGCGGCCAGGAGGACATGATCATCGACGTGGCGCTCCAGTTGCTCGCCGAACGCAGGGCGGCGGTGAGCGCGGTCTGACCGCGGCACGCACGGGCCGCGGGACCTGACGAAGGTGTGGCACTGCGTCGCCCGTTTGCCCCTCAGGGCGCGGGCACGGCCGTGGGTGGCCACACTCCCGGCGTCAATACCCCCAGCGCATAGGCACGCGCGACCAGTTCCGTACGGGTGGCCGCGCCCCAGCGCTCGGACAGGCGCCGTAGATGGTAGGTGACGCCGTCCACCGTCAGGCCCGTCTCCCGGGCGGCCTGCGCCGTGGTCGCGCCCCCGGCGAGCAGTGCCAGGATGCGGGCCTCGGTGGCGCCGACGGGCGGGGCGGCCGGCTCGGTCGTGCCGGGGCACGCGCCGAGCACACGGAGCATGACCAGCAGGGCGGTGGACGCCTCGGCGCTGTCACTGACGGGCTCCGCGGTCAGCTCCCCGTGGCGCCGCCGCCCGTCCGCAGCCTCCCAGCGCACCGAGATCGGGTACCGGGAGCGATGACGCAGCCGCAGTGCCTGGGCGATCCGTTCCACCTGTGTCGCCTCCTGCGGCCGGAACAGGTCCAGCACGTTCCGCCCCCGCAGCCGCCCCGGCGTCTCGCCCCACTCCGTCGCCATCGCGGGATTGGCCAGCACGATCGCCCCGTACACGTCACACACCGCGACCGGCATCGGAATCCGGTCGAACAGCAGCAGGGCCCGGTTGCGCCACACCACGCCGTTCGCCCGTGTCAGGTCCACCCGCGTCTCTCCCTCCGGCGCCTCTCCGCCTGCCGTCCGCCACCTGCCACGCCGACGTCTTCGACGCAAGGGTGAACCGGCCTTTGGCACTACACAATCATGCAGTGCCATGGCACGGGCGGCCCGGGCCCCGCGATCAAGCTGGAGAGCAGTACTCCCGTACCGCGAAAGGCAGTTGTCGCGCCATGCCCCCCACCGCGCCGCACCCCGAGACAACGGACACCCTCCACGGCGTCCCCCTGATCGACATCTCCGCCACCGGCCCCGGCCGCACGCCGCTCCAGCAGTTGATGGAGTTGATGCGCCGGCACGGGCCCGTGCTCGTGCGCCGGCTGCACGGCCGGGACGCGATGTTCGTCGGCGACCTCGACCTGGTCACCGACCTGGCCGACGAGAGCCGGTTCGCGAAGGCCATCGGGCCCGCGCTGGAGAACGTCCGTGAGTTCGCCGCCGACGGACTGTTCACCGCGTACAACGACGAGCCCAACTGGGCCAAGGCGCACGACATCCTGATGCCCGCCTTCGCGCTCGGCTCCATGCGCACCTACCACCCCGTGATGCTGCGCGTGGCGCGCCGGCTGATCGACTCCTGGGACCGCGGCGCCCGCGACGGACAGCCCGTGAAGGTCCCCGACGACATGACCCGCATGACGCTCGACACCATCGGACTCGCCGGATTCGGCTACGACTTCGGCTCCTTCGACCGGGACGAACCCCACCCCTTCGTCGAGTCCATGGTCCGCTGTCTGGAATGGAGCATGACCCGGCTGAGCCGTACGCCGGGCAGTGACCACTCGGCGGCCGACGCGGCCTTCCGGACCGACGCCGACTACCTCGCACAGGTCGTCGACGATGTGATCGCCGCCCGCGTGGACGCCGGGCGGAGCGAGGCCGACGACCTCCTCGGGCTGATGCTCACCGCCGAGCACCCCGTCGACGGCAGCACGCTCGACACCGCCAACATCCGTAACCAGGTGATCACCTTCCTGATCGCGGGCCATGAGACGACCTCCGGCGCGATGTCGTTCGCGCTGTACTACCTGGCCAAGCACCCGGCCGCACTCCAGCTCGTGCAGCGTGAGGTCGATGCCCTGTGGGGAGACACGGCCGACCTCGAGCCGACGTTCGACGAGATCGGCCGCCTCACCTACACCCGGCAGGTGCTGAACGAGGCGCTGCGGCTGTGGCCCACCGCCGCCGCGTTCAGCCGGCACGCCCGTGAGGACACGCTGCTCGGCGGCCGGATACCGTTGCGCGCCGGGCAGCCGGTCACCGTGCTCGTGCCGATGCTGCACCGACAGCCGGAGTGGGGCGACAACCCTGAGCTGTTCGACCCGTCCCGCTTCACGGCTCAGGCGGAGGCCGCGCGCTCGCCGCACGCCTTCAAGCCGTTCGGCACCGGAGAACGCGCCTGCATCGGGCGGCAGTTCGCACTGCACGAGGCGACCATGCTGCTCGCCATGCTCGTCCACCGCTACCGGCTGCACGATCACGCCGACTACGCGCTGACCGTCAAGGAGACCCTCACCCTCAAGCCCGACGGGTTCACCCTCACGCTCTCGCCCCGCACGGCCGCCGACCGCGTCCACGCGACGCTGCCCGGCGCGGTCCAGGTCCAGGCGGAGGCCGTGGCCGGCACCGACACCTTGCCCGCCCGCGTCCGCCCCGGCACCCGCGCACTCTTCCTGCACGGCAGCAACTACGGCACCTGTCGTGAGTTCGCCGCCTCCCTCGCCGACGAGGCCGCCGCGATCGGCTGCGAGACCGAGGTGGCGCCCCTGGACGCGTACGCCGACGGGCTGCCCACCGACCGCCTCGTCGTCATCACCGCGGCCTCCTACAACGGACAGCCCACGGACGACGCCACGGCCTTCGCGGCCTGGCTCGACGGGACCGCGCGGGCCGAGGACATCACGTACACCGTCCTGGGCGTCGGCGACCGCAACTGGGCAGCCACCTACCAGCACTTCCCGACCCGCATCGACGAGCGCCTCGCGGAACTGGGCGCCAACCGGTTCCTGGAACGCGCGGCGGCCGACGCGTCGGGCGACCTCGGCGGCACGGTGCGCGCTTTCACGGCCCGGCTGTGCACCGCGCTGCTGGAGCAGTACGGCGATCCCGACGCCACGGACACAGAGGAGCTCACGGCGGCCTACGAGGTCCGGGCGCTGACCGGCGGTCCGCTCGACGCCCTCGTCGAGCGGCACGGCCTGGTCCCCATGACCGTCACCGAGGCGTACGACCTCACCGCGCCCGGATACCCGCGAACCAAGCGGTTCGTCCGCCTGGCGCTCCCGGACGGCACGACCTACCGCACCGGCGATCACCTCACGGTGCTCCCCGTCAACGACCCGGCCCTCGTCGAGCGGGCCGCCACCGCGCTCGGCCTCGACCTGGACACGCTCCTGGACATCCGGGCCACCCGACCGCGCCGGGACGGAATCGCGGTCGACCGACCCGTGACGATACGTCAACTCCTCACGTATCAAGTCGAGTTGCAAGACCGGCCGACCGCCGCACAACTGTCCGGCCTCGCCGCGGCCAACCCGTGCCCGCCGGAGCGAGCGGCCCTCGCGGCGCTCACGGACGACCCCCGGACCCTGGTCGAGGTGATCGAGGCGTACCCGGCCCTGCGCGGCGCGCTGGACTGGCCGACCCTGCTCGGCCTCCTCACGCCCCTGCGACCGCGCCACTACTCGGTCTCCTCGTCACCCGCCACCGACCCGGCCCACGCCGCCGACCTGATGGTCTCACTCCTGGAGGCCCCGGCCCGCTCCGGCATCGGGACGTACACGGGAGTCGGCTCCGGCTACCTCAACACGGTCAAACCCGGCGACACCGTCCTCGCCCGCGTCCAGCCCTGCCGGGAGGCGTTCCGTATCGACGACAGCACTCCCGTCGTCATGGTCGCGGCGGGCACGGGACTCGCCCCGTTCCGCGGCGCCATCGCCGACCGCGCCGCGCAGCTCGCCGAAGGGGCACAACTGGCCACGGCCGTCTGCTACTTCGGCTGCGACGCCCCGGACGCGGACTTCCTGCACGCCGACGAACTCCGCGCCGCCGAAACGGCCGGGGCGGTCTCCCTGCGCCCGGCCTTCAGCGCGGCCCCTGTCGGGGACGTGGCCTTCGTCCAGCACCGGATCGCCGCCGAGGCGGACGAGGTCTGGGAGTTGCTGAACGCCGGGGCCCGTGTCCACGTCTGCGGCGACGGCTCCCGTATGGCCCCCGGCGTCCGCGAAGCCTTCCGTACGCTCCACGCGGACCGCACACCGGGCGGGGATTCCGAGCAGTGGCTGAACGACCTGATCGCGTCCGGGCGTTACGTCGAGGACGTGTACGCCGCCGGATAAGGAGTACCGGAAGGAGTGCGGCCCTGTGGGCCCAGCTGGCAGAGTGGGCCCACAGACGACAGGGGGCTGCGGTGGACACCTGGGAGCGGGCACGGCGGATTCTCGACGTGGCGGGACTGCCTCCGAACAGCCTTGTCGACTGTCGCCCCCTGGCGGGCGGAACGTACAACACGGTCGAGGAACTACGGCTCGCCGACGGCACGCGGTACGTGCTGAAGATCCCTCCGCCGACCACCGCTCCCGGCCTGAGCCACGAGCGCGAACTCCTCGTGTCGGAGGCGGAGTTCTATCGGGAGGCCGCGACGGTCGGCGTACCCGCGCCCCAAGTCGTCACGACGGGGGAGCGCCACCTCCTGATGACCCACTGCCCGGGGACACCGTGGAGTGACCACCTGGAACCTGGCGAACGAGCGGCCCTGCGAAAGGAGGTGGGCCACTTGGTCGCCCGCCTCCATGGCGTGACCGGCCCCGGCTTCGGCTACCCCTCCGGTGCCCTCGGTCCGCTCGCCCCCGATTGGCGCACCGCCTTCACCGCCATGTACGACGCCGTCCTGGAGGACGCCCGGCGCTATGACGCCTGGCTGCCCCGACCCGTGGACGAGGTGGCCCGCACGGCGAAGACCGCGTACGACGCCCTGGACGAGGTCACGGTCCCGCACCTCGTCCACTTCGACCTGTGGCAGGGCAACATCCTGGTGGAACACTCGGACGACCACACGGCCCCCCGGATCGGCGGTCTGATCGACGGCGAGCGCATGTTCTGGGGCGACCCCCTGGCCGACTTCGTCTCCCTGGCCCTGCTCGGCGACATCGAACAGGACGAGGACTTCCTGACCGGCTATCAAGAGACGGGAGGTCGAACGGAGTTCGACACCCCGGCCCGACAACGCCTCGCCCTCTACCGCAGCTACCTCTACCTGATCATGCTCGTCGAGACCGTGCCCCGCGCACCCGGCGCCGAACACGTCGCCTGGGTGCGCGAGGCCGTGGCCCCGGAGCTGCTTGCCGCCCTCGACGAACCTGCCTAGGCGGCGCTGCGCCCCCTCCCGCCGTGCGCCCGGATGATGTCCGCGTATCGGTGCCCGCTCCCCTTGATGGTGCGCTTCTGCGTCTTGTAGTCGACGTGCACGAGCCCGAAGCGCTTGTCGTAGCCGTACGCCCACTCGAAGTTGTCGAGCAGGGACCAGGCGAAGTACCCCGCGAGCGGCGCTCCCTTGCGGACCGCCGACACGCAGGCCGCGAGGTGCTGCTCCAGGTACTGCGTCCGCTCGGGGTCGTCGACGGTCCCGTCGGGGCGTACGACGTCGGGATAGGCGGAGCCGTTCTCCGTGACGTACAGCTTGCGGGCGCCGTAGTCCTCCGTCAGACGGAGGAGCAGACGCTCGATGCCGGCCGCTTCGACCTCCCAGTCCATGCCGGTGCGGGGTACGCCGAGACGGCGCACCGTGCGGACGTGCGGGGTCGGCCCGGTGGGGTCGTCGGCGACGGTGGACGGGAAGTAGTAGTTGAGGCCCAGCCATTCCAGAGGCTGCGCGATGGTTTCCAAGTCGCCCGGCTGCTCCGGGAGTTCCACTCGGTATACCTCGCGCATGTCATCCGGGAAGCCGCGGCCGTGGACCGGGTCCAGCCACCAGCGGTTGGTATGACCGTCCAGACGGCGAGCCGCCGCGACGTCATCGGGGCGGTCGGTGGCGGCCTCGATGCTGGACAGGTTGTTGACGATGCCGACCTGGGCGTCCGGGACCGCCGCCCGGATCGCCTGCGTGGCCAGGCCGTGTCCCAGCAGCAGGTGGTACGAGGTGCGCACCGCGGCCGGGAGGTCTGTCCAGCCCGGGGCCATCCGGCCCTCCAGATGGCCGATCCACGCGGAGCACAGCGGCTCGTTGAGCGTGGTCCAGTGCTGGACGCGGTCACCCAGCCGCTCCGCCACAACTGCCGCGTACGAGGCGAAGTGGAGGGCCGTGTCGCGGGCCGGCCAGCCGCCCCGGTCCTGGAGCACCTGCGGCAGATCCCAGTGGTACAGGGTGACGGAGGGCGTGATGCCCGCCTCCAGCAGGGCGTCGATCAGCGCGTCGTAGAAGTCGAGCCCCTTGGCGTTGACCGGGCCGTCGCCGCCGGGCATCACCCGCGGCCAGGCGATGGACAACCGGTAGGCGTTGGTGCCCAGTTCCCGCATGAGTGTGATGTCCTCGCGCCAGCGGTGGTAGTGGTCGCAGGCGAGGTCCCCGTCGTCGCCGTTGTCGATCTTGCCGGGGGTGTGCGAGAAGGTGTCCCAGATCGACGGCGAACGGCCGTCCTCCGCCACGGCTCCCTCGATCTGGTACGCCGATGTGGCCGTGCCCCACAGGAAGTCGTGCGGGAGGGCGGCGAGGTCGATGGTCACAGGAGTCCCTTCGGAATGGGGGGTGTCGGTCACTTGACGGCTCCGGCCGTCAGCCCGGCGACGAGATAGCGCTGGAGGAGCAGGAACCCCGCGACCACGGGCACGCTGACGACGAGCGAGGCTGCCATGATCTGGTTCCAGTAGACGTTGTAGAGCGTGGAATAGCCCTGGAGCCCGACGGCGAGTGTGCGGGTCTCGTCGTTGGTCATGACCGACGCGAACAGCACCTCGCCCCAAGCGGTCATGAAGGCGTAGACGGCGACCGCGATGATGCCGGGGATCGCGGCCGGCACGACGACCCGGAACAGCGCGCCGAGCGGCCCGCAGCCGTCCACCAGTGCCGCCTCGTCCAGGTCGCGCGGCACCGAGTCGAAGTACCCGATCAGCATCCAGATCGAGAACGGGAGGGAGAAGGTGAGGTACGTCAGGATCAGCCCGCCGCGGGATCCGAACAGGGCGATGCCGGTGGCGTTGCCGATGTTGACGTAGAGAAGGAACAGCGGCAGCAGGAAGAGGATGCCGGGGAACATCTGGGTGGACAGCACGGTGACCGTGAAGACGCGCTTGCCGCGGAAGCTGTAGCGGCTGACGGCATACGCGGAGAAGACCGCGATCACCACCGAGCAGGCCGTCGCGGCGCCCGCCACGATCAGCGAGTTCACGAAGTACCTGGCGAGCGGGATCGTCGACCAGATGTCGATGTACGGGCGGATGGTCAGACTGCTCGGCACCCATTGGAACTTCGCCTGGACGTCCTGCAACGGCTTCAGCGAGCTGGAGACCATGACGTAGACCGGCACCAGGACGAAGCCGGTGAGCAGGGTGAGGAAGATCCGCCGGGTCCACAGGAAGGACCGCGGTGGCGCCATCGGTGAGCGGGGCGTCGTGGAGGTAGTGGAGGTACTAGACATCGGCCGTCTTCCTTCCTCGGGAGGTCAGCAGGAGGTAGACGCCCGTCACGACGAGCAGGAAGAGCAGGAGCAGGACGGACATGGCGGAGCCGGTGCCGAAGTTCCAGGTGACGAACGACGCCTGGTAGATGTGCACCGAGATGAGGTCCGCGGACGCCGGAGCGGTCTTGCCGAACAGGACGTACGGCGTGTTGAAGTCGTTGAACGTCCACAGGAACAGGACCAGGATCAGCACCTGGTTGACGGGCCGCAGCGACGGCAGCGTGATGCGGCGGATCTGCTGCCAGACACCGGCGCCGTCGAGGGCGGCGGCCTCGTACAGGTCCTTGGGGATGTTCTGCAGGCCCGCCATGACGATGAGGAAGGCGAACGGCCAGCCCTTCCACACGGACACGGTGAGCAGTGCGTAGAAGGCGTTGTCGCCGATGAGCCAGAAGGACGGCTTGTCGGTGATGCCCAGCTGGTCGTGCAGGACGTGGTTCACCAGGCCGTTGTCGTGCTGGAACATGAACACCCAGGTGATGACGGCCGCGTACACGGGCAGCGCGTACGGCACCAGGAACAGGGCGCGCAGCAGGCCGCGGCCTCGGAAGGCGTCCTGCATGCAGATCGCGGCCGCCGTGCCGATCAGCCAGCAGAGGCCGACCGACAGCAGGGTGAAGCCGATGGTGATGAAGAACGAGTCGAGCAACGCCTTGCCGACGGGCGCGTCGAAGTCCACCGACACCTTGTAGTTGTCCAGGCCGGACCAGGGCGCGGTACCCCAGTCACGGATGTAGAACTGCGTGAGCCCCTTGAAGCTCATCACGATGCCGATCACCATCGGCACCAGGTGGACCAGCAGTTCGAGGAGCAGGGCGGGCAGAAGCAGCAGGTAAGGCAGTCCGATGCGTTTGATCCGCCCGGTGCGGCGCGGGCCACGCGCCGCACCGGGGGTGTTCTTGCGCACCGTGCGATCGCCGGCCTCTTGGGAGGCGGTCGTGGTGGTCATGTTTGTGCTCGCGCTCACTTCGTCGGCATCTGCGTCTGGGCCTTCTCGAGTTCGGCCTTCACCGACTCCGTGGTCACCGACTTTCCGGCGGCGGCGTCGGCGAACAGGTTCTTGATCGCGGTACCGACGGCCGTCTCGAACTGGGACTCGTCGGCGACCTGCGGAAGCGCGACGGCGCTCTTGGCGAGCGTGTCCTTCAGGACGGCGTTCGCCGGGGTGTTGAAGGCGGCGTCCTCCTGCGTGGTCTTGACCGGCGGGATGGAGCTGTACGCCGTGTTGAGGATCTTCTGCTCCGCGTCGCTGGTCATGAACTTCACGAACTCGGTGGCGCCGTCGAGGTTGTCGGAGTTCTTGAAGACGGCCATGTTGATGCCCGCGACCATCGAGTTGACGTTCGTGCCGGTCCCCGGGGTGCCCGACTGCACGGGCACCGGAGCGATGCCGAAGTCGTCCGCGCTCATGCCCTGCGACTCCAGGTTGGCGGACGCGGACTGCCACAGCAGCATCCCCGTCTTGCCCGTGGCGAAGTCGCTGACGGACTGGTTCTGCGCGTACTCGGCGTTGCCCGGCGCGATGATCTTGTCCGTGGCCATCAGGTCGACGTACTGCTTGACCCCTTCGACCGCGCCGTCGTTGGTGAAGTCCGGCTTCCCGTCGGCGGTGAAGAAGTCGGCCCCGTGCTGCTTGGCGAAGATGAAGGCGTGGTGGACGTTCTCCGCCGGGTTCGAGCCTTCGAAGGCCACGCCCCACTTGCCGTCCTTGGAAAGCTTCTTGCCGTCGGCGACGAACTCGTCCCAGGTGGTCGGCGGCTTCGAGATGCCGGCGTCGGCGAACATCGCCTTGTTGTAGTAGAGCGCGTACGCCATCGAGTACAGCGGCACCGCGGCCGGGTCCGTGCCCTGTGCGCCGGTGGAGCCGAGCGCCGAATCGACGAAGCGGTCCTTGCCGCCGATCTTGTCGAAGTTCTTCGCGTCCCACGGCAGCAGCGCCCCCGTGGCCTGCAGGGATGCGCTCCAGGTGTTGCCGATGTTCAGGACGTCGGGGCCCTGACCCGACGTGGTCGCGGTGAGGATTCGGTTGAGCAGATCCGACCAGGGCACGACCTCCAGCTTGACCTTGATCCCGGTGTCCTTCTCGAACTTGTCGAGTTCGGGCTGGAGGACCTTCTTGTCCATCTCGACGCTGGCGCCCTGGTTGGAGGCCCAGTAGGTCAGCGTCTTCGGCGAGTCGTTGGACCCGCCCCCCGTCGACGAGCCGCCACCACAGGCGGTCACGGCGGTCAGCATGGAGACGGTGACCGCACCGGCGGCCGCGGCTCGGATTCTGCGCATGGCTCAGGCGTCCCTTTCCAGAGGAGAGCCGCACAGGATTGTGTTCACTTCCTGAACGGCCCTCATGGCTTAATTTAGAACGTGAGTTAAGACCTGGAAGAAAGTCGCGTCAAGGGATCGCGCAGGGGTATCTTGCAGGTCGGGCAGGCCGGAAGGAAATCTCATGGCGGGGCGGAACGGGCGGACAGTGCGTGACCTGCGGCGGGGTAATCGCACCGCCGTACTGCAACGGTTGTATTTCGACGGACCGATGAGCCGCTACGAGCTGGGCCCGGCCACCGGACTGAGTTCCGGATCCATCAGCAACGTGGTCGCCGAACTCGTCGCCGACGGACTCGTCGAGGAGGCGGGCAGCGTCGACTCCGACGGCGGCCGCCCGCGCACCCTGCTGCGCGTCGCGCCCGGCAGCGGCCACATGATCGGTGTCGACGTCGGCGAAACCCGCGTCCGCGTCGAGCTGTTCGATCTGACCCTCACCGAACTCGCCCGCACCGAACGGCCGTTGGAGCACCAGGGATACGAGGCCGACCGGCCGTCGAAGCGCCAGGAGTACGACGTCGACGTCATCGTCGGCCACATCCGCGACGGCATCGCCGAGGTCCTCGCCGAAACGGGCATCGCCCCGGAGCGGCTGCTCGGCGTCGGCATCGGCGTCCCCGGCATCGTCGCCCGCACCAAGGAACTCGGCGCGGTGGTGCACGGCCAGACGATCGGCTGGGACGCCGTCCCGCTCGAATCCCTGCTCCGCTCCGCCTGTGAACTCCCCGACACCGTCCCGTACTTCGCGGACAACGGCGCCCGGACCCTCGGCCAGGCCGAGATGTGGTTCGGCGCCGGTCGCGGCGCCCGCAACGCGGTCGTCGTCCTCTTCGGCTCCGGCGTCGGCGCCTGCCTCGTCACGGAGGAGGTGGAGAACGGCCGGTCCGTGGAATGGGGGCATCTGACCGTACGGGTCAGGGGGCGTCGCTGCCGCTGCGGCGCTCTGGGCTGCCTGGAGGCGTACGCGGGGGCCGAGGCGCTTCTCGACCGCTGGCGCGAGGAGGGTGGACGCCCCCCGGAGGGCACCGATGAGGAGACCGCGCTCACGGCGATGCTCGCCGCGGCCTACCCGCCGCAGGGCGCCCCCGACGGCGAGCCTGATCCGGTGGCGCTCGCCGTCCTGGAGGAGACCGCCGAGTACCTGGGCGCGGGCCTCTCCGACCTGATCAACCTCTTCCAGCCCGAACGCATCCTCATCGGCGGCTGGGCGGGCCTCCAGCTCGGCACCCGCTTCCTGCCCGCCGTACGCCGGTACGCAGCCTCGTACGCCCTGCGCTACCCCGCCGAGCGCGTCTCCATCGACCTCGGCAAGCTCGGCCCGGACGCCGTCACGGTCGGCGCCGCGATCCTGCCCCTGGCCGACTTCTTCGCACGGGGCGGGCGGCGCGCCGAACCAGCGAGCGAAGGCCCGTCTCCGGCCTGGCGCACGGCCTTGGAGGAGCGGGCACCGCACTGAGAGGCCGGGGAACTGTGGAAAGGCGGGTGTCCTGGTGCCCCGGCGGTCGGCACGAGGGTGGAGGGGCAGACGCCCCGGTTGTCGCCGATCGGCATGACGTCCGACGTAATCGACCCGTCGCCCCGCCCTCCGGAACCATGAAGGGCGTACCCACTCGCCCCGTCACCGGATTCCGGGAGGATTCCCATGCCGTACTTCGAGAGCCCCGTCGATGGCACCGGGCTGCACTTCGTCGACTACGGGCCCGCCATGGGTCCGGTGGTCGTGTTCGTCAACAGCTCCTACTGCGGGACGGAGATGTGGGAGTTCCAGATGCTGCCGCTCGCCGAGGAGGGATACCGGTGCGTCGGCTTCGACCGGCGCGGCCACGGCCGGTCCGACGACGTGTGGGGCGGGTTCGACCTCGACAGCCTGGCCGACGACGTCGACGGGCTCCTGCGCCACCTCGACCTGCGGGACCTCACGCTGGTCGGGCACTCCATAGGGACCGCGGAAGTGGTGCGCTGCCTGACCCGGCACGGCGTCGAGCGGGTGGCGAGGGCGGCGCTCGTCGCGGGCATGGTGCCAGGGGCCGTCCGGTCCGCGGACCATCCCGGCGGTGTCGACCCGGCCGTCATCGAGGCCGGCAACGCGGCCTTCCGTCGCGACCGGGCCGCCTTCTTCGCGGACGGGGCCCACGCGTTCTTCGCCCTCGACCTCCCCGGGAACGAACTCTCCCCGGCCTACGTACAGTCCATGATCGACCGCTGCCACGGCTCGACCGCGCGTGCCGGGGCGGCCCTGGGAGACCTCGGCGTCACCCTGAACGTCGCCCCGGAGCTGCCGAAGCTCGACCTGCCCGTCCTCGTCGTGCACGGTACGCACGACACGTCCGCACCGTTGGAGCTGACCGGCCGCCGGGCGGCGCAGCTGCTGCCCGACAGCACCCTCAAGGTCTACGAGAACGCGGGCCACGGCCTGTTTGCGACGCACGCCGAGCAACTGACCGCGGATCTACGGAAGTTCATGGCCCTCGGCTGACGTCCCGTGAAGGTCACGCGAACGCGTTCACCCCGGTCAGCTCCGCCGACAGCGCCCACAGACGCGCGGCCTGCTCGGGGTCGATCGCGTAGTCCCGTACGCCGACGCGCTCGCCGTCGGTGGGAGCGGGCTCGGCGATGTCGCAGTCCTCGCAGTACACACCGCCCAGGTCGGCCAGCTGGGGCGAGGTCGCGGCCCACACCTGGGTCGCCGCGCCCTGCTCGGGCGACTTGAAGCCGGCCGGGTTCAGCGGCTTGCCGTCCTCGTCGATCCAACCGCGCTCCACCATCTCCTCCTTGGCGAGGTGACGCTGGAGCGGCGTCAGGATGCCGCCGGGGTGGAGGGCGAAGGCCCGTACGCCGGCGTCCCGGCCGAGCCGGTCGAGGTGGACGGCGAAGAGGACGTTCGCCGTCTTCGCCTGCCCGTACGCCTCCCACTTGTCGTACCCGTCGCGCCAGTGCACGTCGTCCCAGCGGATTCCCGAGTTGTGGTGTCCGGCGGAGGACACGGAGACGACCCGTGCCCCGCCCGGCTCGATCGCCGGCCAGAGCCGGTTGACGAGCGCGTAGTGGCCGAGATGGTTGGTGGCGAACTGGGCCTCCCAGCCCGGCCCGACACGGGTCTGAGGGCAGGCCATGATCCCGGCGTTGTCGATGACGATGTCGACGGTGCGGCCCGAGGCGAGGAACCGCTCGGCGAAGGCACGGACACTGTCCAGGTCGCCGAGGTCGAGTTCGTCCACCTCGACCCCGTCGATGCCGTCGACCGCCTCCCGGGCGACGTCCACCCGTCGCGCCGGGACGACGATGTGGGCACCCGCCTTGGCGAGCGCGCGCGTCGTCTCCAGGCCGAGCCCCGAGTACCCGCCCGTGACGATCGCGAGCTTCCCGGAGAGGTCGATGCCCTGGAGGACCTCGTCGGCGGTGCTGTGGGCGCCGAACCCCGAGCCGATCTTGTGCTGTGCAGTGGTCATACCGCGACGCTACGAATTGGAGAGCACTCGAAGTCAAGCGGACACGGCGGGCCGCCCTCGCACAGGGCAAGGGAAAGGCCCCGACCGGACGGGGGAATCTCGGTCGGGGCCGTCTGTGGTGGCCACGGATGGCGGTCGCCTCTCGGCGAAACGCTCCACAGGGCTTCAGCCGAACGATCGTCCCTGTGGGCAAAAGGTGAGGCCCGGGGACACTCTCCCATCCGCACCCACAATTGGTTTAACGGGAAACTACCGGTGGGTGTTCCCGTGGACCAGGGCATGCGTCGTGATGTGCGTCACGGGGAGTCACCTGCCGCGCGTGACGGCGTCTCCCCGTCCCGGGCCCAGGCCAGCAGCTCGTCCGCGGTCCAGGTGGTGATCACGCGCTCGGCGGGCACCCCGCACTCCTCGGCCCGCGCGCAGCCGTGGATCTGCCAGTCGAGCTGACCGGGCGCGTGCGCGTCGGTGTCCAACGAGAACAGCACCCCGGCGTCGACCGCCCGGTGCAGCAGCCGGCGCGGCGGGTCGAGCCGCTCCGGGCGGCTGTTGATCTCCACTGCCGTACCGGATTCCGCGCAGGCCGCGAAGACCGCGTCCGCGTCGAACTCCGACTCCGGACGGCGGCGGCCGGTGAGCAGGCGGCCCGTGCAGTGCCCGAGCACGTCCGAGAGCGGATCGCGGACGGCGGCGATCATGCGGCGGGTCATCGACCGCGCGTCCATGCGCAGCTTGGAGTGCACCGACACCACCACGACGTCGAGCCGGTCGAGCAGTTCCGGTTCCTGGTCGAGCGATCCGTCGTCGAGGATGTCGCACTCGATGCCGGTGAGCAGCCGGAAGGGAGCCCAATGACGGTTGAGCTCCGCCACCACCGTCAGCTGCTCACGCAGCCGCTCGGGGGACAGGCCGCGTGCCACGGTCAGCCGCGGAGAGTGGTCCGTGAGCACCGCCCAGTCGTGCCCGAGGCGTGCCGCGGTCCGGCCCATCAGATCGATCGGGCTGCCGCCGTCCGACCAGTCTGAGTGCAGATGGCAGTCGCCGCGCAGCAGCGCCCGCAGCCGCTCGCCGCCAGGGGCGAGCGGCCCCCCGGCCTCCTGCTCCAGCTTCTCCAGATAGGCGGGCACGTGACCGGCCAGCCCCTCGCGGACGACCTGCGCCGTCTTCGGCCCGATGCCCTTCAGCGACTCCAGGGTGCCGGCCGCCACGCGCTCCTCGGCCTCGCCGTCGGGCAGCGCGGCCAGCAGGGCCTGCGCGGTACGGAAGGCTCGTACGCGGTATGTGGGGGCCTGGGTCCGCTCCAGCAGGAACGCGATCCGGTCCAGGGCCTCGACGGGATCCATCGGCACCTCCTCCCACCAGCCTTGCCCAGCCGCCGTCGGCCCGCACGGCAGGTGCTTTCCGCCCCCGCCGGCCCTCTCCGGCCGCACCGGGGCCGCCGACGCGGCAGGGGTCGCATCGCGCCTCCGCTGACCCAAGGAAATCGCTCTACGCTCTAGTCATGACCGAAATTGCGAGCCCGTACATCTCCAACCCGCGGATCATGGTGCTCCGGGTGCAGCCGGGCACGCCGCCGTTCCGCATCATGGAGATCGACGGTGAAGTGGTCGGTGAGGCGAAGGCGATCATCGACGTCCTGACGACTGCCGCTGCGTACGGCATCACGGTCCACGACCTCGACGATCCAGAGGTGGTTCGCTGGGTGGGCGGCGACAAGCTCACCTGGACGCTGCACTAGGAGACGCCGCGGTAGACGACGCCGCATGGGAGCGCGCGGACCCCGGGTTTCGCGCCGGTGTGAGCTGTCTTGGGAGGAATGACCCCACACCCTAGGAAAGATCACCAATCGGTGGGAACCGTGCATGGGACCGCTCCGGCGTGGGCACGGTTGATCTTGCCGGGTGAGCAGGACCCGCCCCGGCATCCTCTTTCCTCCTCGGGAGTCGTCATGTTCCGTGGCTTCGTCGTGCCCGCATCCCTCCTCGCCGCGGCCGCCCTCCTCACCGCCGTACCCGCGAGCGCGGCCCCCGCCGCCGCACCGGCCTCCTCCGTCGCACGGGTCCCAGCCGCCACACAGGCCCCCGCCGCGTCGCGGGCCGGAGACGTCTGCTTCTGGACCGCCGCGGGACAGCACGGCTCGTCGTGGTGCTACACACCACCCGGCTATACGGACGTCCCGGACTTCCTCCATGACAAGGCCGCCTCCTTCCGGTCCAACGCCGACACCGCCGTGTACGCCATCGACTGGGCCCGCGGCACCTGTTACCACCGGCTGATCCGGGCGCACGACCTGGCCGACAACTGGCCCTGGGGCGCCCGCCTCGACGGCGTCGCCGACACCACGATGGGCTGCGAGGTCGGCTGACCCGTGCGACTCCTTCGCGCCTTGTGTGCCGCCGCGCTGGCGGTGCTGGCGCTGGCAGGGTGCGCCACGACACCGGCGCACCGGGCGCCCGAGCTGCCCAGGACCGAGCGCGACCGCGACGACCTCATCGACACCGCCCAGCAGGCGCTCGTCGACCGCTGCCTGGCACGGCAGGGACTGACCCTGAAACACACCTCGGACGCGGCGGACGGGCGACTGCAGGGTGCCCTCTTCGGCCGTGGCCGCCCCGAGCTCTCCGTCACCCTCGCCACCGGCTACACCGTCACCGCCCACACGGACGGCTGCCTCGCCGCCGCGCAGCGCGAGTTGTACGGCGACCAGCGGCTCTGGTTCCGTACCCGGGTCGTGGTGAACAACCTGCGCGCCGAGGCCCGGCAGCGTATGAAACACGACCCCGACTACCGTGCCGCGACCGTCCGTTGGACCCGTTGCGTCACCCCGGCGCACGGGCACCGTCCCAGCCGCCCCGATCCCGCCGTGTCCGCGCGCTGCGCCCGTAAGAGCGGCCTCGCCCGGCTGCGCAGGCAGCTGGAGCCGGCTCTGCTGGCCCGGGTCCGCGCCGAGCGGCACGGACAACTGACCACCTACCGGGAGCTGCGCACCCGCGCACTGCACCGCGCGGCGGCCCTGTACGCCGAGCGGACCGCCCAGGTAACCCGGAAGAAAGGCAGTACCTCCTCGTGATCACTAAGCGCCTCGCTCTCTCCGCCGCCGCGGCCCTGCTCGCTCTCACTGGTGGCCTGGCTCTGGCCACACCATCCGGCGCGGCCGACTGCCCCAGCGGCAACTTCTGCGTCTGGGAGAACGCCAACTTCGACGGCCAGCGGGCCAACTGGTCGGGGGACGACGGCTGGTGGGAGAGCTGGATCGCCGACACCGACTCCTCCTGGGCCAATCACGGCATCTCCGGACCGGGCGTGAAGGACCACGTGAAGGTCTACGAGGACGCCTGGCAGGGCGGCGACATGACGATCTGTCTCGCACCGGGTGAGGAGGTGGGTTACAACGCCGTGGCGAACGACCGTGGCGACTCGCACACCTGGTCCACCGGCTGTTGACCTGCCTGACGTGCCGACCGGCCGACACACCGGCCGACCGGCGCCGTTCGCCCGCGGCGGGGCCGCGGGCGAACGGTCATGCCCTGCGCGGCGGCTCAGCCCTCCGGAACCTCGCCCTTGCTGCGCCGAGCTTTCGGAGCCTCGCCCTTGCCCTTGCTCCGGCGGGCTTTCGGCGTCTCGCCTTTGCTCTGCCCGGCCTTCGGCGTCTCGGCCTTGCTCTGCCCGGCTTTCGGAGCCTTGCCCTTGCCGGGACGGCTTTGCGAAGCCCCGCCCTTGCCCCGGCGACGGTTTCGGGGATGCACCGCCCTGCCCAGCCGCCGCCCCAGGAGCAGATAACCCACCAGTGCCCCGGTGGTGTTCAGGATGACGTCATCGATGTCGAAGGCGCGCCCGGTGATCAGCGCCCCCTGGACCAGCTCGACCAGCAGCATCACCGCCGCCGTGAGCAGCAGCACGCGTAGGATCCCCCGGGCCCTCGGCACCAGCACCGGCAGCAGCAGCCCGAAGGGCACACCCAGCAGGACGTTCCCGCCGATCTGCTTCGCGGCGTCGCGCAGTTCCGGCTGGTCGAGATAGGCCTCCAGGGAACGCCCGGGGTGGAGATTGGTGTGGATCAGCGCCTTCGACGCCGGGGACGGCTCCAGCGTCAGCCGGGCCAGCGCGACGGCGAACGCCACCATGGCCACGAAGGCCAGCAGCATGACCAGCAGCCGCACGGGCAGCGGGAGTGCCTTGCGCCCCGCCGGGGGCGCCGATGGGCGCCGACCGGATTTCGCGGTGCGGGTGGAGCGCGGGGTGCCCGAGCGTAACGCCGTACGCGCCATTCGATCCTCCCGGTTTCAACTGCCCTTCTGGTAAAGGTGGTTACCCGCAAAGCGGGCTTCGATGCCGGGCGCCTTCGCGCCTCGCGGTCGTGGGGAGGTGCGACTGGTCTGGATGGCGCAGAACCTCTCCACCTCGCCGGCCTGTCCTGCTGCTCCTCGCCCTGTGTGCGGCCACCGGCCCTTCCAAAAGGAGGGCCCGGGATGGACCGGAACCGGGTCATGCCAGGATGATGTTCTGACAGTCACTCGCCGCGGTACATCCCATGGCGAGATGCGAGTCCAGGACGGAGCCAGGCAGCATGACCTCCCCGAGCAGCGGCGCTCACTCATTAAAGATCGATACGACCAAGCCCCACCCGGCCCGGATGTACGACTACTTCCTGGGCGGGAAGGACAACTACGAGGTCGATCAGCAGGCGGCCGAGCAGTTCATGAAGGTGGCTCCGGAGGTGCGGGCCGGCGTCCGTGCCAACCGGCGTTTCATGGAGCGCGCCGTCCGACACGTCGTCGAGGAAGGCGGCATCCGGCAGATCCTCGACGTGGGCACGGGCCTGCCCACTGCGCCCAACGTGCACCAGATCGCGCAGGCGATCGCTCCCGAGACCCGCGTCGCCTACGTCGACAACGATCCGATCGTGAGCGCTCACTCGATGGCCCTCCTGGAGGACACCGACACGACTGTCGTCCTGGCCGACCTGCGTGATCCCCGTGCCGTCCTCGACCATCCCGAGGTGCGCAAGGTCATCGACTTCGACCAGCCGGTGGCTCTCCTGCTGGTGGCCGTCGTGCACTTCATCACCGACGCGGAGGACCCGGACGGCATCCTGGCCACTCTCCGTGACGCGCTGCCCACCGGTTCCTACCTCATCCTGTCGCACGCGACGGGCGACATCCACGAGGACCGGCGTGAGGACGCGGCGGCCGTCTACAACAGTGCCACCGCCACCCTGAACCTCCGGCCCCACGCCCAAGTCCTCGACTTCTTCGGCGACTTCACCCTGGTCGAGCCCGGCCTGGTCAAGGTCACGGACTGGCGCTCGGACGAGCCCCCGAAGCTCAACGCCCCGCCGATCGGCATCTACGGCGGAGTGGCCCGCAAGAACGGCTGACCAGCCAACAGCCCTGTTGGCCCAGTCCGCGTGTCCCGTCGGCATCCGGTACCCGGCACTGCGAGCGTCCCACTGGATGCTCGCAGTGCCGGTGGCGGGCGGGGGCGATCGAGTTCCCGGAGGGGCATCCGGATCCTGACGGTGCCGAATGGCTCTTCGAGGTATTGACCGACCGGACGCCGGAGGCGTTCCAGAGGTTCGCCGAAGACTACTACGAAACCGAGGTCGACGCCACCAGGATCGGCTGTCCCGTCGGAGGCGACGCGTCGCGAGGCGCCGGTCCGGCCTTCTGAGCGGCTCGAGGGCGAAGGGCTCAGTCGGCCTGTTCTCGGGTGCCTCGGCCGGTTATGGCCAGCCACTCCGGGGCCGGTTCGGCGTCGTCGTATGCGTCATGCCAGTTCCACCATTCGTACGGTGGGGTCTGGGGACAGCCTTCGGGCGAGTCCTCCCATGTCTCCTGCCGCCCGAGCGCGGTCATGTCGAGGTAGCTCCAGGTGCTGCCCAATGCCTCATCGCCACGGGCGTTGATGAAGTAGGTGCGGAACACGCTGTCGCCATCGCGGATGAACGCGTTCGTGCCGTGCCACTCGTCCACACCGAAGTCGTTGTCGAAATCGTCGGTGATCGTGTACCAGGGAATCGTCCAGCCCATCCGCGCCTTCAGACGGCCGATGTCCGGCTGCGGTGCGCGCGAGACGAAGACGAGCGTGGTGTCGCGGGCGTTCAAGTGGGCAAGGTGGCCGACGTGGTCAGCCACCATGGAACAGCCGCGGCAAGCGTGGTCGGGCCAGCCGAAAACGCCGGGTTCGTGGAAGGCGCGGTAGACGATCAGCTGGCGGCGCCCCTCGAACAGGTCGAGCAGACTTGCCTTGCCCTTCGGCCCGTCGAATTCGTACTTCTTCTCCACCGCCAGCCACGGCATCCGGCGACGCTTGGCGGCCAGTGCGTCACGAGCGCGGGTCAGCTTTTTCTCTTCCACGAGGAGCTGCTCGCGCGCGGCCTCCCACTCCTGCGGCGAGACGATCGGGGCTGTCTTCATGGCGACATTCACCTTCCCGTTCGGTCTGAGCTCGTGCGCCAGGCAGGGAGGGGTGAGCTGGGCGCCGCTCAGCAGCACCCCTTGCGTCCAGGGTCGGGCGCCATCGACACAGGCGCACGCCGACCCCGAAAGTATTCGGTCTTCACCGGCGGTTGCCCGTGGGGCGCGGGAGCGCTTCCATGGAGATCATGTCCATGTCATCCAGCATCGGAAGGCCGCTCCGACCCGCACTCGGCGCGCTGCTCACCGCGCTGGTGTCCTTACTCACCGCGGTGCTGCTCACCGCACCCCAGGCCTCGGCCGCACCCGCGGCGCCCGTCCGGGTGTCCGCCGCACCCGCCGAGACCGCACTCGCCAGGACGGCACTCGCCAAGACCGCACCCGCTGAGACCGCCGCCGCGGCCCTCACCGAGGTGACGAACTTCGGCACCAATCCCAGCAACCTCCAGATGTACCTGTACGTGCCGGACAGTGTCACCGCGCACCCGGCGGTCCTGGTGGCCGTGCACTACTGCACGGGCTCCGGCCCGGCGATGTACTCCGGCACCGAGTACGCCGCACTGGCCGACCGCTACGGCTTCATCGTCGTCTACCCGTCGGTCACCCGCGCCAGCAAGTGCTTCGACGTCTCCTCGCCCCAGGCCCTGAGCCGTGGCGGCGGCAGCGACCCGGTCGGCATCAAGTCCATGGTCGACTGGGTCACCCGCACCTACGGCGCGGACACGTCCAGGATCTTCGCCACGGGCATCTCCTCCGGCGCGATGATGACCAACGTCCTGCTGGGCGACTATCCCGACGTGTTCGCGGCGGGCGCCGCGTTCGCCGGGGTGCCGTTCGGCTGCTTCGCCACCACCGACGGCTCCGAGTGGAACAGCGCCTGCGCGAACGGCACCGTGACCCACACCCCGCAGGAGTGGGGGAACCTGGTCCGCGCCGCCTACCCCGGCTATACGGGGCCCCGGCCGCGCATGCAGCTGTGGCACGGCACCGAGGACGCCACCCTGCGGTACCCCAACTTCGGAGAAGGGATCAAGCAGTGGACGAACGTCCTCGGGGTGAGCCAGACATCCGCCGCCACGGACTCGCCGCAGGCGGGGTGGACCCGCACCCGCTACGGCGCCACCGGTGACCAGGCTCCGGTCGAGTCCATCAGCCTGCAGGGCGTCGGCCACAACCTCGTGACCGGCGGCATGGCGGCCCGTGTCCTCACCTTCTTCGGCCTGGACAGCACCGGCCCCGCGCCGCAACCCCAGCCGGGCGGCTGCCGGGTGGCGGTCACCACCAGCGCCTGGAACACGGGCCTGACCGCCTCCGTGACCCTCACGAACACCGGCACCACCTCCGTCAACGGCTGGCAGCTGAGCTTCACCCTCCCCTCGGGCCAGACCATCACCAACGGCTGGGGCGCCACCTACGCGCCGACCACCGGCACCGTGACCGCGACCAATGCCGCGTACAACGGCACGATCGCCCCGGGCGCCGCCGTGACCATCGGCTATCAGGCCGGCCACAGCGGCAACTCCGGGACTCCTGCCGCTTTCACCCTCAACGGCACGGCCTGCACCGTCACCTGACCGCCCGCCACAGGGCCTCCGTTCAGGCGCGGTAGGTGACGGTCACCTCCTTGAAGCCCAGCGAGCGCAGCAGACCGTCGAGCATGCTGGTGGTGTTCTTCTCGGCCCGTTCGGTGAGTTCGCTGTCCTTGGCGGCCGCGCCGATGTGTTTGGACGCGAGTTGTTGCACGGCGCGCTCGTCGTTCGGGTTGTCGGAGAAGAAGTCGCCGAGCCGGTCCAGCAGACCGCGCTGTTTGGAGACGGCGTAGGAGCGGTCGGGGTCGAGCGCGGGCTTGCCGAGGGCCGCGTGCGGCAGTCGGAGGGTGGCCGAGGTGCGGTCGGCGTTGACGGTCACGTCCTTCTCGGCGAGCCCGCCGAGGTTGACGTACGCGTCGACCGTGCCGGCCCCCACGTACAGCGTGCGGGTGCCGCGGATCGCGTCGGGCAGGAACTTGGCGTCCTTCTCCAGGTCCACCACCACCTGGAAGTTGCCGGAAGCGGCGTTGTAACGGCTCATGTCCTGGATCGATTTGAGGAGGGCGGGTCCGGAGCGGTCGTTGGTCTCGGTGCCGAACAGGTCGCGCAGCCCAGGCAGAACGGCCAGCCGCAGCCCGGCGAACAACAGCACGAGCACCAGCGCGACAGCACTGATCACCTTGGCCCACCCGGGCATGCGTTTGATGGACGTCGTCATGTCGACGGTCCTCCTTCCTGCTAACCGGATGCCCCTCAAATCCCTTGGTAGGCCGCTCTGTTGGCGGATTTGGTGGCCCGGGCGGGAGCGCGGGCGGGAGCGCATCCACCCCGGCGGTACGGATGGCCCGCGCTCCCACCGCAGTTCGCCGTACGCCAACGGAGCACCGCGTCCGCCCCGCGTACGGCATCTGCCGGACTACACGCGGTGGTCGCCCGACGGGTGAGACCACCAGACACCTTCTCCGTGGGTGAGCCCCGGCAGTCGCAGCTCGATGTCCCGCACCCGCCGGGCCGGCAGTTCTCCGGTGACCAGCCAGTCGGTACGGCCGCCGGTGGTCTCCTCGAACCGCGTCCCGAGGGAGGCGAGGAGCGCTGTGACCGGGGCCAGTGCGTCGAGCGGGAGCTCCACCTCGAACGCGTGGTACGGCTCGTACACCCGCGTCCCCGCCCGCTCCAGCGCGCGCCGCAGGACGATCGGGGTGAGACCGCGGAAGTCGGCGGCCGTGCTGATCGGCGCGGCGAATCCGGAGCGGACGAGCGTGGCCCGGTAGTCCGTCACCGGCCGGCCGTGCGGACCGGTGAGCAGGGTTGCGTGGACCGTGTCCTCGATCGCCTGGTGGAAGGCGCGGGGGAGGGCTCCGAGTTCGGTCTCGTACGTGAAAGCTCCGCCCGAGCCGCGTGGTCCCGGCTCGATGCGCAGCCCGATGGTGGCCCAGAACCCGGTGTGTCCGTGCCGTTGGATCTCCTCGTACGCCTCACCGGTGCCGGTCGGCCGTTCCAGGAATCGCACCCGGCTCGGTTCGAAGTCCGCCTCGATGCCGAAGTCCTGGGCGAGCGTGGCCGCCACCACCTCCTTCTGGACCTCGCCGTAGAGGAGCAGCGCGGTGCCGCCGGACGCGGCAGGCCGGGCGTGCAGCAGCGGGTCCTGGTCGGCCAGCGTGAGCAGGGCGGAGCGCAGCCCAGCGGCCTGGTCGGGACGCCTGGCCCGGACCAGGGTCTCCAGCGTCGGAGCTGCGAACTGCGGTGCCCGGTCGGTGACTTCACCGAGACGGTCACCGACCCGGATGCCGCCGACGCCGCGGACCGCGGCGATGTTGCCCGCGGTGAGCGTGCCCGCCCCCGGTCTCCCGACGACGTCCAGTTCCCTCGCTCGGCCGGGCACTTGGGTGGTGCGGCCGTCGGCCTCGCGACGCCGGAACGTGAGTCGCTGACGATGTGTCACTTCACCGTCGTACAACCGCAGATACGCGGTCCGCTCACCGCCGGGGCCGGGCCGCACGGCGAAGACCGTGCCCCGTGGCTCCGCGGAGTCCGGAGCCTTCAGGGGGGGAACGAGCCGGACCAGCCCCTCGACGAGTTCGGCCACTCCCTGCCCGCCTAGGGCGGACCCGAAGCAGACGGGGTGGAGAGAGCCGTCGGCGGTGTGCGCGGCGAGCGCCGCGGCCAGCTCCTTTGGGGTCGGCGCGGGCCCGTCCACCATCCCGGCCAGCACGTCGGCGTCGACCTCGGCGAGGGTGCCGGCCGCCGCCTCGTCCAGCGGCCGCGGCACGACCCGGGCGTACGCGGTGCCGATGTCACGCACGCCGGTGAGCGGGACGACGTTCGGCGTGAGACGGCGCCGGACCTCGTCGAGGAGAGCCTCGTCCCGTGCCCCCGCCCGGTCGATCTTGTTGATGAAAATGAGCGTGGGCAGCCGGAGCCGGCGCAGGGTCTTCATCAGGACGCGTGTCTGCGCCTGGACGCCCTCGACGGCGGACAGGAGCAGCACCGCGCCGTCCAGTACCTCCAGGGCGCGCTCCACCTCGGCGATGAAGTCCGCATGCCCGGGGGTGTCGATCAGGTTGATCTGGACGTCCCCGACGGTGAAGGCGGCGACGGCCGAGCGGATGGTGATCCCGCGCTGTCGCTCGATCTGTCCGTCGTCCGTGCGGGTGTCACCGGCGTCGACGCTGCCGAGCCGGTCGAGGGCGCCGCCGTCGAACAGCAGCCGCTCGGTGAGGCTGGTCTTACCCGCGTCGACGTGGGCCAGAATTCCGATGTTCAGGGTGTGCATAGGTGGTCGAGTCCTCGAGAACAGTCGTCCGGTGGGGGCGCTGAGCAGTTCCGAGGAATCGGCGCATGTCGTTCTCCCGTGGGTGAGGGGCGCTGGCGATGCCATGATGCCGCGTCCCCGGTGACCGTCCGCAACCGAATTTCCCCCGGCGGGAGTACCCGGTGAGGTCCCAGTAGCATGAGGCACGCACCCCGGGACGATCATGCCAACCGGCGACGCATCCCGGTTCGATCATGCGAGGAGCGGTCGTGCGTGACATCGCCGTGTTCAGCGGTAGTGCCCATCCTGAACTGGCCGCCGAGGTCTGCGCGCATCTCGGTGTGCCCCTCAGCCCGACCCGGGTCAGCCGGTTCGCCAACGACTGCCTGGAGGTGCAGCTCCAGGCCAATTGCCGGGAGCGCGATGTCTTTCTCGTACAGCCGCTGGTCGCCCCGGTCCAGGAGCATCTCGTCGAACTGCTGATGATGTGCGACGCGGCGCGGGGCGCGTCCGCGGGCCGGATCACGGTGGTCATGCCGCACTACTCGTACGCCCGTTCGGACAAGAAGGACATGCCGCGGATCTCCATGGGCGGGCGGCTGGTGGCGGACCTGCTGGTGGCGGCCGGGGCGAGCCGTGTCCTGGCGATGACACTGCACTCCCCGCAGGTCCACGGGTTCTTCTCGGTGCCGGTCGACCACCTGCACGCCCTGCGGGAGCTGGCGGTGCACTTCCGCGGCTACGACCTGTCGCGTACGACGGTGGTGTCGCCGGACCTGGGCAACGCCAAGGAGGCCGCCGCCTTCGCACGGCTGATCGGCGCCCAGGTGGCGGCCGGCGCCAAGCAGCGGTTCGCCGACGACCGGGTGAGCATCAGCTCCGTGATCGGTGAGGTCACCGGGCGCGATGTCATCGTGCTGGACGACGAGATCGCCAAGGGCAGCACCGTCCTCGAACTCCTGCAGCGGCTGCGGGAGTTGGAGCCTCGCTCGATCCGGGTCGCCTGCACGCACGGGCTGTTCGCGGCGGGGGCGCTCAAGCGACTCAGCGACCAGGAGGACGTGTTGGAGATCGTGTGCACCAACACGGTTCCGGTCCCGGTCGAGGAACACACCGAGAAGCTGCGGATCCTGTCCATCGCTCCGGCGCTCGCGGAGGCCGTGCGGCGCATTCACAACGGCGAGTCCGTCAGCGCCCTGTTCGACGCGCCCCGGAGTGAATAGACATGATCGGGCGGCCGGTGCGCACGGTCGCGGCCTGCACCAGGTCCTCTCCCACGCACCCGATGACGGGGGCCTGGCCCCGACAGTACGGGGGCCAGGCCGTCAGACGTCGTCGGAGGCGGGGACGAGCAACCGGGGATCGATGTCGGTCACGCTGTCCGCGTAGTCGAGCCGGGCGGCCGCCGACATGAGCCGGTCGTACTCGTCCTGCCGCAGCGCGAGCCGGAACGAGTTGACCGTGTTGATGAGGTAGTCGATCGCGAGGTCCGCCTCATCGTTCGCGACAAGGTGGCGGACCGAATCGAGGGCCGGCACGGTTTCTCCTCGAGCCGAGGCTCGTTGCTTGAGAGTGTCGACCACCGTGCGGATGATGTCGTCCGCGGAACTGTTCATGAGCTGTTTTGGTTCCTCGGTGTCTTGTGCATCAGAACGAGCCCGACGTGGCCTCGGGCTGCCCCAGCGCCTCGTCCAGGGATGCCGAGGGCGGCAGGAGGTGCGCCAGGCCGGTCACCTTCAGGACGCGCAGCGTCACCGGCTGGGTGCAGACGAGGTGAATGCGCCCGCCCCGGTCGAGTACCCGGCGCCTGGCCCGGTACAGCAGGCGCAGCCCCGAGCAGTCGAAGAACTCGGCCGGCCGCAGGTCGATCACGATCTGCGGCCTCCGGTGCCCCGTGGCGGAGTCCAGATACGGGGTGATCTCCAGCGCCGCGAGGATGTCGATCTCCCCGTGGAACTCCAGCACGGTGTGACCCCGCATCCGGTGGATGTGCAGATGCCGGGTGAGCGGTGCGGGGCCGTGTGTCACGACGACATCGCCTCCAACCGTTCCCTGCTCTGCAAACTACCCTCGTTGGAGCGAATTTCAGCATGTTCGATTGGTATCTGAGACGCCGGTATAGCAGCGATCATCCCTGACGGCAAACGTACAGGTCGCAGCGTTAGAGCCCCGGAGTGATCCGGGGCTCTTGCTCTACCCGTGCTGAGTGTGTGCTGACCTGGAGGCACCTGTGATCACCCCAGGAAACCTGTCCCGTGCTGGGTCGGTGCTGATCTCCTTGTGTGTTCCTGTTTCGAGGCGTGGCGTTGTCGGTCCGGTCGACCACTGCGTCTGTGTGTAGCGGAGCGTCGTCGCAGACCGCCACTGCAACGCGCCGCCGCCTGCAGTCGTGGCCGGAGCCGATCCCGTGGTGGCGCGGGCCGTGAGGTGTTCGGCACCGCCGAGGGTCTCCGCAGCCTCGGTGATCTTCCCGGCCGGTACGTCGCAGATACGGGCGGTCACGCCGGGGCGGTGTCGGTGACGCGGTCGGCGAGTTCCTCGAAGCCGACGGTGTGCGCTTCGACGAAGTCGCGGTCGATCCGGTCGGTCTGGATGATCTCGTGCAGCAGGGTGTCGAGCAGGGCCACGTTGGTACCCGCGCGGAGTGCGAGGTGGACCGCCGCACGGCGGGCGGCTGGTACGTGACCGTGTCGGCCGGGCGGTCGGTCATGGCCAGGTACGAGGCGATGATCAGCGCGTAGTTGACCGGGCATGATGCCGGGTGTGACGGCTGAGCAGATAGCCGGGTGGGATGCCGAACCGTCCGCATTGACACGTTCGTTGGGGTACTTGTTCAACCGGCCGGAGCCGCGGGTGGTGTTCGCGCATTTCGTCGAGGGGCTGCTGGCGGAGCTGCCGAGGAAGAACGGCTGGACGCTGTCGGAGCGTGCCGGGCATGTGACCGCGGACCGGATGCAGTGGCTGCTCAACGGATCGGTGTGGGACGCCGACCGACTGCGTGACGCGGTCCGCGCTTACGTCATCACACATCTGGGCGGCGAGCACGCCTCACTCGTCATCGATGACACCCAGGCGCAGAAGAAGGGGACGAATCGGTAGGGGTGGCTTTTCAGCACTGCGGGCTGACCGGTGATGTCCGTAACTGCCAGACCATGGTGATGCTCACCTACGCCACCGCCGCCGGGCACGCCTTCATCGACCGCCGCCTGTACCTGCCCGAGGAATGGACGAACGACCGCGACAGGTGCCGTGAGGCCGGGGTGCCCGACAAGACCCGCTTCGCCACCAAGCCCGAGCTGGCCATCGCGATGCTCGCGAACGCCCAGGCGGCCGGGGTTCCGTTCTCGTGGGTGCTGTCCGATGCGGGCTACGGCCGTGACCTGCAGCTTCGGGTCTGGTGCCACGACCGCGCGGTGCCGTACGTGTTCGCCGTCCCGGTCGACCTCCCCATCGACGGCCCGCCGGGCAAGCCGCGTCAGCCGGCGGTGCGGCGCGCCGACGACCTGCTCCACTACGCGAAGACCCGCGACCAGTGGGAACGCCGCTCCTTGGGCGACGGCGCCAAGGGCGAACGCCTCTACGACTGGACGGCCTTCGCCGTGCGGGTCAAGGAGGAGAACCCGGCCGACGGCCACGCGCACTGGCTGGTGTTGCGACGCTCCTTGCACCCCAACCGACGCGGCAAGGACGGCAAACTCCACCGGGAGATCGCCTACTTCCTCGTCCACGCCCCCACCGGCACCACAGTCTCGGAGGTCATCGCCAGGGCTGGCGGCCGCTGGCAGATCGAGGAGGACAACGAAATCAACAAACAGCTCGTCGGCCTGGCCCAGTGCCAGGTCCGCAAGTGGACCCCTTGGCACCGTCACGTCACCGCCTGCATGCTGGCCACCGCGTTCCTCAGCATCCAACGCGCCGCCATCCACGAACCCGACCAGACCCCCGAACCCGAGCCGGACACCAAACCGGAGCAGGCCCCCGACCAGGGAAAAGCCCCGAGCATCGACGAGAGCGAGGCCGCTGGCTGATCCCCGGCGCGCTCCTGCGGCCCTCGGCCCACACCATCCGGCACTGCCTGGCCGCCACCCACCTCAACCTGCGCCACCCCGTGGAGACCGTCCTGACCTGCGAGTTATGGCGCCGACTCCACCAGACCCGCGCCATGGTCAGTCACTATCGACGCCGCGGAGACCCGCTCCCCGACCGCCTCCGAGCCCGCCAGGCCCGCGAAGAAGCCGAGCTGCTGGCCGACCGTGTTCACCGGCATCGCTCAACTGCTGCCCAAGCCCCTGCCTGCTTCCACCACCGCGACCGCCGACAGCAGCCCGCCCGGTACCCCCCCCTCGGCTTCCCCGACCTGTTGGTGCTCTTCGGCATGCCCTGGGCCGCCGACTCACCTCCGGGGCCTCGTCCGACGCCCCGGACGGAACGCGTCCGCGTCCGGGCAGGCCAGCGGCGCGTGGACTGCGCGGACGGTGTCGATCAGGTCGGGGAAGCGGCCCTCGCGCCGGGCCTGCGCCAGCTGCGCGGACAGGTGGCGGTACATCGGAGCCGTGTGCGGCAGGACGCCCTCGGGGACCAGCCGGTACATGACCTGTTCTCCACCGTTTCGATGTCTCGTGAGACATCCGGATAGAGGTTTGTCTGCGCTTATGAGGTGTCGTCATGGCTGGGGTCGAACTTGCGGGTTTGCCTGCGGCTGAGACACCCGCGGTGTTGGTGACGAGCAGCGACCGGAGCACATGGCCAGACTCGTAAAGGCTCACGAGACTGCCGTGGACCGCGCATCCGACCGCTCACGAGGGCGGTTCCGTCCCGGCCTGCTCGCTCACCAGGTACCGCGCGTACCAGTCCGGCCAGTCCGGGTCCTCCGCACCGATGCGCGCCTCGTGCTCACCGTGCGCCGCCGCGGCCCGCCGCAGGGCGCCCGCCAGGTCCTCGGCCGAGGCGAACGACGTGGTCGCGGGATCCAGCCGTCCCGGAAGCCGTGTGGTGACCTCCTGCAGGAGCCAGCCGTTGCCGTCCGGGTCACTGAACGACAGGAAGGAGCCATAACTGCCGCGTTGCGGATCAGGACCGGGCACCCGGGCGTCAGCGCCGGCGTGGTGGAAGACGCCGCCGACGTCGTGAAACACATCGCTCGGCTCGGCGCCGCGCCGAATCAGCTCGTCATGGGCGGCCTCGATGTCGTCGACGACCAGGTGCAGGCCTCGAGCCGAGCCCGAGGCCTGATCGGTGACCGATCTACCGAAGATGACCGACGCCGGGGAACCCGGAGGGGTCACCTGCACCACCCGGAAGTCCCCGTCAGGGGCGATGTCCGCGTCGAGCCGCCAGCCCAGCGCCGTGTAGAAGTCCTTGGCCCGGTCCACGTCGGACACCGGCACCACGACGACCTCGAGTTTCATGTCCATGGCTTGCGCCTCCCGTCTCGGAGGGGATACCGGCGACGACCGGATCCGCGGCTGCGCCGGGCTCGGAGGATGCATCCCCCGGCACTCGAATCGCGTTGCGAGCGCCTAGTCTCACGCCGGCCCGGCAGCGCCCTGACGCCCTGTCGAACGGCTGTGCCATGTTCCAGCGTAGACACGCGTTCGATCAGGCCGCATGTGGACGCTCGCCCACTTCGCCCGCGGCGGATCACGAAAGGCGCCGGACGAAGCGGTGCTGCCTGCGGGACCCACGCGCTCGACGCCCGACTGCGGCCCGGGCCGCGGGCAGTGGGCGGTCAGTGTGCGACGAGCTGCTGGCCGCCGTCGATGTCGTACGTGGCGCCAGTGAGGGCGCCGTTGACCATGATGTGCAGTGCGAGGGCGGCGACATCCGCCGGTCCGACCACTCGGCCAATGGGCAGCGTCTTCCTCAACTCCTCGCGTCGTGCCTCCAGTTGGTCACCGAGGAGGGAGGCCGACAGCGGTGTGTCCACGAACCCGGCCGCGATGAGGTTGACCCGGACAGGGGCGACCTCCAGTGCCAGGTTGGCGGTCAGCGCCGGCAGCGCCGCGGTGAGGGCGCCCATCACGGCCATCCCGGCCGCGGGCCGCCGGCCGCCGGTGCCGCCGATGAACAGCAGCGTTCCCCCGGCCCTGACCTTCTCCCGGCTCGCCCGCGCCACCGCCAGCATCATCGCGATACGCCCGCCGAAGTCATGCCCGGCCTCGGCCAGGTCGAGTTCGGCGATGGGGGTGTACGACGGGCTGCCCGCCGTGACCATCACATGGTCGACCTGCCCGGGCAGGTCTCCGAGAAAGCGCTCCAGGCGGTCGGTGTCCTGGGCGTCGAACGCGGCCGTGCTCAGCGGGTTCACTTCGTCCGCCGCCCGCTTCAGGCGTTCGGCGTCGCGCGCCACGAGCACCAGCTCGCCGTCGGCCGCACGCACCTGTCGTGCGGTCTCCAGACCGATGCCCGCGCTGCCTCCCACCACCACGACCGTCTGCCCGGCCAGGCCTCCGCGGGCTCCACCGGCTCCTCCATCGGTCCCATTCACAGGGGGTCACCACCCTCAGAACACGGTTTCCGTACGTCCCTCCGCTCGCTCCGTATGATCGCCTCCACTTCTTCCGGGCGCTCGTTCCCCTGTTGTGCTCCCGCCCCGGCGCTCGCCCCTCCACACCAACGGCGGCCCCGCGCCTCGCGGTCGAGAGGTTCGTGCCGCGCTCCTGCGCGCCGGGGATGCGCAGGATCCGTAGGCGAGCCGCCGAGGCGGGCCGGCCCAGCGCCCGGCCGACCAAACCCGGATGCCGGGGATTTGGCATTACGGGGAGCCCTTGCCGGCCCCGACGTTCACGTTGTCGACGAACTCATCTGTTGTGAGGATGGCGTGGGCGTACAGGGGCGCGTTGAGCTCGAATGTCGCTGTCATCTCCTCCCAGCTGAAGGAGGCGATGGCGTCGCGGATGAGGGTCACGTGGTAGCCCAGCTCCTGACCGAAGCGTGCGGTGGTGTCCACACAGGTGTTGGCCCGCATACCGATCAGCAGGATCTTCCGGATGTGGTGCTGCTTGAGCATGAAGTCAAGGTCTGTGTTCGCGAAGCCGCTCGAGGCCCAGTGCTGGCGCATGACGAGCTCGTCCTCGCGGGGGTGGAAGTCGGGGTGCCACTCGGCCCCCCAGCTGCCCTCCGCAAAGGTCTGCTGGGTCACGATGCGCTGTTGGGTCGGGGACAGGTGGTCCCACGTGATGTAGTCGTTCGGCGTCGTCTGGTGGTGGGGCACGATGAAGACGCGAAAGCCCCGGCTGCGGGCCGTGGCGAGCATGGTGCGCATGTGGTCGAGCAGGCCGACGCCTTCCGCCACTTCCTTTGCTCGGGGCCAGAGCTTGCCGCCTTCGGAAAGGAAGTCGTTGTATGGGTCGACGATCAGAAGAGCGGTTTGGTCCGGAGGGTACGGCGCTTCAGAAGTCATGAACACTTCCCACCTGGTCAGCGAACGGATCGATCGCTGCTGGGATGCAAGACGGAGTGGACGGCCAGGACAGGCCCCAGGTCCTCTGGCGCAGACGGCCAACTCGGACTTCAGTCTGTCACTCGTCGGGTCGAACAGCATCCGCGCCGGATGGTACCCGGCAAGGTGAGCTGGACCGATCGTTGGGCGGAAAGCCGTTCCCGCGTAATCGTCCAGCGGTGCGCTTCGTCCGGTCCGGATGCCCGCCCGCTCCTGCCCGTGACTCGTCCGTGGCCCGGAGCCGATGGAGGTCGTGGCCTGCCGGAACGGGCCCGGATGCGGTGCTGCGCGGGGACGCGTAGCGTGGACCGCGTTGGGCGGTCACTGCCTACGGTGGTCCAGGCTGGTAGGACGCCGGCCCACTGATCGTGTGTCCTGCGCAAGTGGTCGTCGCACGCGGTTGTCGATACGCGTGCGGTTGCCCATGGGGCAGATATCGGGGCGCGCCGGAAACCGGGAGTGCCATGACATCGCAGCCGAAGCCAGGCGCAGTACGAGCCGTTTCCCAAACGGCGTTCACCCTGCGCGTCAATGGCGAGGAGTATCCCCTGCGCACGGATGCGCGCGTCACCCTGCTCGACGCCCTCCGCGACCGGCTGGGTCTGACCGGAACGAAAAAGGGCTGCGACCAGGGCACCTGCGGGGCCTGCACGGTCCACGTGGACGGCAAACGCATCCTCTCGTGTCTGACACTCGCCGCCCAGTGCGACGGG
The DNA here is from genome assembly GCF_040652275.1 of Streptomyces sp. NPDC048275. Taxonomy (NCBI): domain Bacteria; kingdom Bacillati; phylum Actinomycetota; class Actinomycetes; order Kitasatosporales; family Streptomycetaceae; genus Streptomyces; species Streptomyces sp. NPDC048275. Next base: position 20,576 of record NZ_JBEZLR010000023.1, on the reverse strand, counting down.
CAAGAGGTGACGACCATCGAGGGCATCGGCGATGAGAGCAACCTGCACCCCGTGCAGGAGTCGTTCCTGAAGCACGACGGTTTCCAGTGCGGCTATTGCACGCCGGGACAGATCATGTCGGCACTGGCCCTGATGTCCGAGGGCAGAGCCGGCACGCCCGAGGAGATCCGCGAGTACATGAGCGGGAACATCTGTCGCTGCGGCGCCTACCAGAACATCGTCGCCGCCATTCAGGAAGCCGCTGGTCATCACGATGCAGCCCTTTGATTACGTGCGGGTCCGCGAGGTTTCCGCGGCACTGGCGGAGGCAGAGGCGGACAGCAGTGCCGACTACCTCGCCGGAGGCACTACGCAGCTCGACCTGATGAAGGACGGCGTGCTGCGGCCTCGTCGGCTGATCGACATCACCCGGTTGCCGCTGCACGGCATCGAGGAGCGGCAGGACACGCTGTTCGTCGGAGCCCTGGTCACCATGGAAGAACTCGCCGTCGACCCCGTGGTCGGCCGGCGGCTGCCGTTCGTGCGGGAGGCGTTGCTGCGCAGCGCCTCGGTCCAGCTCCGCAACATGGCGACGATCGGCGGCAATCTGCTGCAGCGCACGCGCTGCCGGTATTTCCGGGATCCGACCGTGCGCGCCTGTAACAAGCGCGGGCGCGGCACGGGATGCGCCGCCATGACCGGCTCCCATCGCAGTCATGCGGTGCTGGGTACCAGCGAGCACTGCATCGCGACCCATGCCTCGGATGTCGCGGTCGCGTTGATCGCCCTGGACTCGGTCGTCCACATCACCGGTGCCCAGGGAGACCGCGATGTTCCACTGACCGGCTTCTACCGGACCCCGGGGGACACACCGGACATCGAGAACGACCTGCGCCCCGGAGAGCTCATCACCGCCGTAGAGGTGCCGCTGTTGCCGCATGGGGCCCGGTCGGACTACCTGAAGGTACGCGACCGGATGAGCTACGAGTTCGCGCTTGCCTCTGCGGCGACTGCCGTGGTGCTCGGCGACGACGACGTCATCCGCTGGGTTCGGGTGGGCCTCGGCGGTGTGGCCACCGTGCCGTGGCGCGCCGTGGAGGCGGAGGCGGTACTGACCGGGAGCCGAGCCGGCATCGAGGTGTTCACGAACGCCGCCCGCGCCGCGCTTGCCGGAGCCGAGCCGCATCCGCAGAACGCCTTCAAAGTGGAACTGGCCCAGCGCACACTCGTGCGCTCGCTGCAGACCGTCACGGGGGTCAGCGCATGACGACGACCTCACGTTCCCGGCTGCTCGGGACCGGCATCAACCGCGTCGACGGGCCGCTGAAGGTGGCCGGCAGAGCGCCGTACCCCAGCGACTTCGCGTACCCGGGTATGGCTCACGCGGTGCTGGTGCGCAGTACCGTCGGCTCCGGGCGGATCACGGAGATCGACACCACGGACGCCGAGCACGCCCCCGGGGTGGTGCGCGTGCTCACCCACCTCAACGCCGGGCCGGTGCAGAGGGGGCCCACGACACCCCTGGGCGTCTCCCCGCCCGCGCCTTTGCAGGACGACGTGATCCTTCACTACGGCCAGATCGTCGCGGTGGTCGTGGCGGAGACCTTCGAGGAGGCCACCGAGGCGGCGAACCTGGTCCACGTCGGCTACTCGACGGCTCCGGCTCTCCTCGAACTGGACGATCCACGCGCCGCGCGGCGCACGAACCCGTGGGGGCGGGACGCCGAGTGGGGCGACGCGGCCGGTGCGCTGACCGATGCCGAGGTCGTGCTGGACGAGACCTACCTCACCGTCGACAACACCAACAACCCCATGGGGCCCCTCACCACGGTCGCCCGTTGGGAGGGCGACACCCTCCTGGTCAACAATTCGACGCAATGGGCCTCCTTGGAAGCCACATCCCTGGCAACGGCCTTCGGCATTCCCGAAGAGTCCGTCCACGTCATGGCCCCCTACGTCGGCGGTGGCTTCGGAGCCGGCCTCCGAGTGTGGCAACACGTCGTCCTGACAGCCCTGGCGGCCCTCGTGACCCGCCGCCCCGTCAAACTCGTCCTCACCAGGCCGCAGATGTTCACCGCGTGTGGCCACCGGCCCAAGGGACGGCAGAGGGTGCGGATCGGCGCGACCCGTGACGGCAGACTCACGGCCATCCACCACGAGGCGCTCACGGCAACCGCCATCGACGACGACAATTTCGAGCCCACCGCCACCGTGTCCGCCACTTCCTATGCCTGCCCGAACGTCTCCACCCGGGACGTCCAGGCCCGCCTGAACCTCCCGGTCCCGAACTCGATGCGGGGCCCGGGAGCGGCGACCGGCAACTACGCCCTGGAATGCGCGATGGACGAGCTGGCGTACAAGCTCGCCCTGGACCCGCTGGAGCTGCGCCTGCGCAACGACGCCGCCGTCCACCCCCCGTCAGGGCTGCCCTGGTCCAGCCGCGCGCACAAGGAATGCCTGGAGCGCGGTGCCGAGCTCTTCGGGTGGTCGCGGCGCACACCCGAACCGCGCTCGATGCGCCAGGGCAACATGCTCGTCGGCTACGGTCTGGCGGCCGTCGGCTATCCGTGGTTCCGTGCCCGCTGCCGGGCACGCGCCACGATCCGCCACGACGGCACGGCCTACGTCTGCAGTGCGGGAACGGAAATCGGCAATGGCGCGTACACCGTCTTCGTGCAGCTGTCGGCGGAGCTGCTGGGGCTGGACCCCGGGCAGATCACCTTCGGGCTCGGAGAATCGACCATGCCGTTGGCTCCGCAGACGGGCGGGTCCGGGCTCACAGGCGCGGTCGGCAGCGCGGTTCACGAAGCCTGCCGACGGCTCGTCAGCGACTTCCTGGTTCTCGTCGGGGACGACAGCGACTCCCCGCTGCGAGGATGCACGATCGACGACGTGGAGGTCGGCGATGGCGGTATCCGACGGCGCGACGACCTGTCCCGGTCCGAGTCGTATCGGGACATCCTGGCCCGTCACCGCCTGCCGGAGCTGACTGCCGACGGCGAGAGCGTTCCCTTGACGCCGCAGGAACTGGGCATGGTGCCGGCCGGCGCCTTCGGGGCTAAATACGTCGAGGTACACGTCGACGCGGACCTGGGCCGCATCCGAGTCGCCCGGGCCCTCTCCGTCATCGACGGCGGTCGCATCCTCAACGAGAAGACCGCGCGCAGTCAGATCATCGGCGGGGCGGTCGGCGGTATCGGGATGGCTCTTTTCGAGGAGACGGTCAGTGACACCGGCTCCGGACGCATCGCCAACGCCACCCTCGGCGACTACATCGTTCCCGTCAACGCCGACATCCCCGACATGCAGGTCGAATTCGTCGGCTCGTGGGACCGCGCCAACCCGATCGGCACCAAGGGCATCGGAGAGATCGGCCTGGTCGGCCTCGCGCCCGCCATCGCCAACGCGGTCTTCCATGCCACGGGCCGCCGTATTCGCTCCCTGCCCATCACCATGGACCAACTGCTGTGAACCGATGCGCAGGCGCGCTCCCATGACCCCCGCCGAACTTCGTTCCGCCCTCGTCGGGACCTGGCGCCTGGTGTCCTACGAGGCCACGGCCGTGGACGACGGGGAGGTGGTGCGCCCGTACGGGGAACACCCCGTGGGCATCATCATGTACTCCGCCGACGGGTACATGTCCGCCCAGATCGCCAAGCCGGGCCGGCCGTCGTTCGATGGAGAAAGACAGGAGTACGGACGCCAGGAGGAACTGGCCGACGCGGCCCGCAACTACCTGGCCTACACCGGCCGCTTCCGCGTTCCGGACGGCGGCACTGTCGTGCACGAGGTCATTTTGAGCCTTTTCCCGAACTGGATGGGAGGCGCGCAGCTCAGGGTGGCGCACCTGGATGCGAGCACGTTGCAGCTGGCCCTTGCGGCGCCTGTGAGCATCCACGGCAAACAGCGCACCGGGGTCCTGACTTGGGAGCGGGCACAAGCGCACTGACCTGATCCAGTTGCTGTGATCCCTGGCCTTCGGCGGCTGTGCCGCGACGGCCAGGACCAGGCCGTTCTTCCCGCCGTCCCAGCCGGACGTGGAGCGCGGGATGTTCGCCGCCGCCCGCAGTGACTGCGAGTCGACGATGGCGGCCGTCGGGTCCACCGTCCGGCCCTCCTTCTGGCGCACCTTGTCGCGCAACCGGTCGTGGAGCTCGGCGAGCAAGCCTGTCACCTGCCAGCGGCGGGCGAACGCGTGCACCCGCCGGTACGGCGGGAAGTCACAGGGCAGGTTCGCCCTTACGCCGTTGTCGACGACGTAGCGGACTGCGTCAAGCATCACGCGGTGGCAATAGCCCTCCGGCCGCCCGCCCCGCCCCTGAAACCATGCGGGTACTGGCAGCAGGGGCCGGATGACCTGCCACTCCGCCTCTGTCAGGTCGGAGCCGTAACACCGCACGCGGTCCGGCCCGACCACCGAGAGAACACCCGAACAGGAACCGTGTTCGACTGATCAAGCCTGCCGAGCGGTAAGCGGAAGGCTTCTGAGACATTCAGCAGGGACCGATGACGTCGGTTCGGGAGGCTCGGCGTTCGTCGAGGGCGACGACGGTTCCGTGTCCGTTGAGTTCTTCGCGGAGGGCCGCGTTGTCGTGGTGCAGGGCGGCGATGACGGTGGCGGAGGCGTCGAGTCGGCCTTGTAGCTGGGTCCGCTCGCGCTTGGTTGCCTTCAACTTAGAGCGTAGTTCCCTGAGTTCGTCATCGCGGCGGGCTTCGCCGGGGGTGCGGGCGTCGGTGGCAGCGGTACGTCGGTCCCATTCGGCGAGGATGTTGTGTGCCCGGTTCATGGTGGCCCGGCTGACGTCGGCTTCTCGGTAGAGGTTCTCCTTGGTCAGACGCCCGTCGGTGCGGGAGGGACGGCCTGCGAGAAGTCGTTCCATCGCCGCTCGCAGGGCCTTCGCAGTCTCGGCCGAGACGTGGTCCGTCTCTTGGCTGACTGGTGCGGTCACTTCTGAGCCCTTCGGATCACTGAACGGACGTCGTCGAGCTGGCGGTTGAGCTGATCGCGGCGACAGAGGGCGATCTTGGGTGTATCCAGCAAGGTCAGGAGACTGGTCTCCTCGCTCTTCCAGATCTTCAGGTGCTCGGGGGTGATGACGCTGTTGGGGCAGCGGCCGGGCTGGCAGCGGTCGATCAGCGGGCCTGTGTGACCGGCGGGAATGACCGCTTCTTCGATGCATTTCGCGCCGTCGGGGTGGTTGTGGTCGAAGGTGCAGTGGTTGAGCTTGCCGAAGCGGAGCGCGATCCGGGTCTTGTGCAGCAGGTCGTATTCGGTCCGCTTGTCGCCGGTCTTCGCGGTGCGGGTGGTCTCCATGGCGGTCTTCTTGACCGTGTCGAAGGTGTTGGTGAGTCTGTCGGCGCCGGGGCCGTAGCCGATCGTCTGGCCTGCGTGGTGCTGGTCGTAGAGGTCACGCAGTCGCATGAAGCGGGCGTCCTCGATCGCGGTGTCCAGGAGCCGGGCCCAGTTCGAGTCGGAGGCGGCATAGCCCTGGGTGGACCGGTTGGCAAGGGCTCTGGTGGCTGCGTGCTTGAGTTGCAGTCCGAGCGCGATCTCGGCTCCGGGTTCGGTGCCGACCAGTATGGACATCGTTTTGCGGAACATGTGCGGGGCGATCCGGTCCGCCGGGATGTCGTCGAGGCCGGTGCGGTCGGTGTGCTCGTTGACGTGCTCGATGAACTTTTCGATCAGTTTGCGGCTGATGCTGTGCTCGTAGCGGTTGGCCTGGGTTGTGCTGCTGGGGAGGCCGGGGTCGGCAAAGACGAGTTCGGGGTGGGCGGACAGTTCTTCGGCGACGAGGATCGCGCGGGCGACCGGCTCGATGATCCACCAGTGCTCCATGGGCCGGCCGGGGTCCTGCTTGCGTTTGCGGGAGACGAGGGCCGGGGCTCCGTAGAACTCGGCGACGACGCTGCCGCGGACGACCTCGCGGATTACTGGCGGGAGGGGGTTATTCCGACCGTGCACTATTCCCCGATATCGCTCGCCCCGACTGATGACACTGAGTATGTGACGCCCGGGGCTCTGGGCTCTGGGCTCTACCAGGGGTGGACGGATCCCAGGGGACGAATCAACGAGGAGGCATCCTGCGGCGGCCGCCTTCCCCAGAGCAGTTGCCGCCGGGTGGCCCGGCGGCAGGCTCGGCCGGGTCACCCCGCTGTCAGCGAGTGTCGGTACGTTTTTCGAGGCGGGTGCCGTGGCGAAGGGTGATCGACATCAGGTCGCTGGGGGCGTCCAGCTCCAGGCGGTGCCAGCGGCCACGGGGGACGATCACGGCGGTGCCTGGCTGCAACTGCACCATGTCCTCGGTGTCGTCGGGCCTGGCGGGACGGAAGTAGAGGCGGACACCGCCGGTCAGGCAGCACACCGCCTCCTCGGCATGCGGGTGCATCTCCCAGTGGTCGGCGTGTACGTCGGCGTCGGTCTCCACGTGGAATGTCGCGAGCTGCCAGGCGCCGGAGTCGCTGTTCGTCATCTGCCGTTCGGCGGCTTGGACATCGCCGTCGGAGTGGATGTGCAGCGCCGAGGCGAACAGGTCGATGGGTGAGAGGGGCGTTGACGTCATGACGGCGTTCCTTCCAGTCGGTTCTCTGCGGTGGCGGGTTGCAGGGCGGGTGTTTCGGCCTGGCGGCGGGGCAGCACGGTGATCGCCACGACGGCCGCGATCACGAAGAGGGCGGCGGCAATGGCAAGGCCCAGGGCGTAGCCGTCGTTGATTGCGGCGGGGTCGGTTGCCGTGCCGGTGCGGTGTGCGGCGATGGTGGCCAGGGCGGCCAGGCCGATGCAGCCGCCGAGTTGGCGGGAGCTGTTCATGAGGCCGGAGGCCATGCCGGCCTCATGGCGGGCGACGCCGGTGGTTGCGGCGGCGACGATCGGGGCGATGACTAGTCCGACGCCGGTGCCGGTGATGATGCAGGGGCCGAGCACGTCGGTGAGGAATCCGCCGTCGGGGCTGATGAAGGCGAACCAGGCCAGGCCCACAGCGGCCAGCAGGGCGCCAGGCACCAGGGACGCACGGGGGGTGCGTGCCGCGGTGATGCGGGTCGCGACGAGGGTGCCCGCGACCAGACTTACAGCGAAGGGCAGGAACGCGGCACCGGTCGCCGCGGCACCCATGCCCAGAACCTGCTGCATGTACAGGGACACGAAGTAGAACGCCGCGAACTGCCCGGCCGTGGAGAAGAAGACCAGCACGTTGGCGCCGGCGACCCAGCGGCTGCGCAGCAGGCCCAGGCGCAACAGCGGTGCGGAACCCCGGGATTCGGTGACGACGAAGGCGGCCAGGAGCATGGCTGCGGCGACGAGCATCATCCATGTGGCCGGGGAGTCCCACCCTTGGGCGTCGGTGCGCACGACACCGGTCACCAGCAGTCCGACTCCACCGGTGGCCAGGACGGCACCGAGCACATCCAGCCTCTCGCGCCGGGCGGGGCGTGCTTCGGCGGGCACGCCTGCGCGGACCAGCGCGAGAGCCACCGCGACGATGGGCAGATTGATCAGCATCACCCAGCGCCAGCCCGCGTACTGGGTCAGCAGCCCACCCGCCAGCACGCCCAGCGCTCCGCCTGCGGCGTTCACCCCGCTCCACACCCCGAGCGCGCGCACGCGCTGCGGGCCCTCGGGGAAGGTGGTGGTGAGCATCGCCAGCGTGGCCGGCGTGGCCGCGGCGGCTCCCAGGCCCTGGCCGGCGCGGGCGGCGATCAGTTGCCAGGGTGTCTGGGCGAGCCCGCCCGCCAGTGAGCACAGCCCGAAGACGGCCAAGCCGAGCACGAACAGCCGTCGTCGGCCGTAGAGGTCGCATGCGCGGCCTCCCAACAGCAGAAAGCCGCCGAGCGTGAGCGCGTAGACGTGCACGACCCACGACAGGTCGAGCGGTGCGAACCCCAGCGCGGTGTGGATCGCGGGCAGGGCGACGTTGACCACGGATAAGTCCAGGGCGACGGCGAACTGGGCGACGGCCACGGCTGCCAGCACCATTCCGGGTCGCCCTCGCGAGTTTTTATACATGTAAGGAAAATAGCGCCAGGGGATCGACGTTGTCGACACCTGGGGGATGATGAGGGCATGCCGCAACCGCCCGCACCGCGCAAAACCCTCGGCCGGCCTCCCCGCATCTCCCGCGAGGAGGTCGTCACAACGGCCCGTCGGATCGTGGACACGGAAGGCGTGGACCGGCTGACCATGCGGCGGCTGGCCACGGAGATCGGCAGTACGCCGATGGCGCTCTACCACCACGTCCGCAACAAGGAAGAACTGCTCGTCCTGCTGCTGGACGACTACGCCACGCGGACGCTGCACCGACCCGACCTGCCTGCTCAGCCCCGCGAGCGGATCGTCGTCGCCGCTGCCACGATCCACGAGGCGCTCGCCGCCTGCCCGTGGATCGTGGAGGTGCTGACAGCCGACGACCTGATGGCCACATCCGCTCTGTGGTTTGTCGAGCAGATCGTTGACGGCCTGGTCGAATGCGGCCTGTCCCCCGAGCGGGCAGTACACGGCTACCGCGCGATCTGGTACTACACCGCCGGAGAAATCGTGGTCCGCGTGACAGCGGCCCGGCGGCGCACAGACGATGACCGTCCCACCTACCGGGAGCAAGTCTTCGCCGATCTCGACCCGGGCGAGCTACCCCGTTTGGTACAGGTCGCGGACCACTGGGCACCGCTGACCGCCGAGGACACCTACCTGGACGGGCTCCGAGCCCTGGTAGACGGCCTCCTGGCTCCCCGTTGACGTGCTCATTCAGTTCATATTCTCAGCGCCGATCCGGTGCCAATGCCTCCACCTCAGATCCCCACGAAGCCGATCTCATGATCGCTGCGATCTGCTGCTGGTGACCTCCTCGGCGCGGGCGGCGAGGTACTCGGCCCAGTCACGTCTTGCGTAGGCGACCCAGCGGAGCGCGGTGTGGCGGTGCATCCCGGTCACGTCGGCGAGGATCGGGCTGGGAAGATCAGCAGCGAGGGCGGCCAGTGCCCCGTTGCGCGCTGTGCGAACCAGGATGCCGTGCCGGTTGAGTTTCTGGGTCATGCCGTGCGTCGAGATCGGCTTGCCCGGGACCATGCCAGGGAAGAGCCATCGAGGGCCCGGGTGGGCTCGCGAGAGCTGCGGCCGCAGTTGGGGCTGTTCGGCAAGTTGCCGAAGGAGCTCGGCGAGCCGTGGAGGCAGCAGGACGGGGTGGCGGCCCAGGACCAGGTGGGCGTGCTTGTCACCGAACTTGAGGTGTTCAGGCGTCAGGTGGCAAAGACGTTCGGTGGACAGGCCGAACAGCAGGGTGATCGCGCCGCCGGCCCGGACGTCCGTCGGCAGGGCATCGTCGGTCAGGCAGCGTTGGAGGAGCCGCCAGCGAGCCTCGTCGTCGAGTAGGTTCTGGGGCTCCTGGCTCGGGATGGAGGGCACGGTCAGTTCGCAGGTGAGCCGACGGCTCGTGGTCCATTTCAGGAAGTAGCGGATCAGGTAGCGCCGCTGGCTGGTGGCCCCGGCGATCCAGTCGTCGACATGCTCCTGGGCGAGGTCGGCGAGGTCGGCGAGGTCGGCGAGGGCCAGGCCGCGTTGGTCCATCCAGGCCAGGAAGTCGAGGGCGATGCTGACGCGGCGCCGCAGGTCGCGGTCGGCGGAGGCGGGATGGCGGCGTATGGCGGCCCGCTGGCGTGCTCGCCGAAGCAGGAACCAGTGCAGGAACGGGCGGGCGAGGCTGGCGTGCGCGGCCGGCTTGTCCGCGAGTTCGTGCTCCAGCCAGCCCGGGATGCGTTCGATGTCCTCGTTGCGTTCCTCCAACACGCCAGTGTGGACGAGGAGTTGGCGGATGTATCGCTGGTTCCGGCTGGGCGGGAGTTCATCCAGCAGCTCGTGGCTGAGCTCGTGCCCTTCGGACGCCAGCCGGGCGAGGAGCTTGGTGTTCGGGCTCTCCTTGAGCCACTGGATAGCAGGGAATGGTGAGAGAGCGTCCGCCAGTGCGGCCGCGAGCGGTTCCAGCTGTGGGGTGATCGTGCCGTCGGGCCCGGCCAGCAGGGCGTTGACCCGCTCGGCGAGGACGCAGTGAGCGCATCGGCCGCGGCTGTGAGGATTGCCTGCCCGGCCGCACTGCTTGCAGGTGTAGTCAGCGGCGAATCCGACACATGGTCCGCAGATCTCGGCGCCGTCGTCATCCCGCGCGATCAGCGGCTGGACCATGCCGCAGCGCGGGCACTCGGCCGGTGAGCGGAGCACGGCGGTGTAGCACGTCATGCAGACCGGCCCGATCGGCCAACGGGTGTTGACCGGCTTGGTTCGGCCGCAGCGGGCGCACGGCTCGCCGCTGCGATGACGCTGATAGCAGGTGGCGCAGACCGGCTGGCCCTGTTCGTCGCGGCTGGCGCAGGGGCGGACCCTGCTGCAGATCGAACAGGTCACGTCGGGGCCCTGGTAGCAGCCGTCGCAGAGGTCCGGCTGCCCGTCTCGCGCGTTGCGGGCGATGCGCTTGAGCTGTCCGCACCTGCCGCAGAGCCTTCGTGGCCGGCGATGGCGGTTGTAGCAGAGGTGGCAGAGTGCGCCGTCGTCGTCAACGAGGGCGGCGGCTGCGGTCTTTCCACAGCTCACGCAGGTGCGCATGGGGCGTTTCCAGCACTTGATGCACAGCCCTCGGCCGTCGTCCCGTCGTACCACCGGGTGTCGGAACTGCCCGCATTCGGCGCACTCCTCGAATGTGGCTGGGTCCGCGCGGTAGCAGCGATGGCAGATCGGTCCCTCGGGGCGTCGGGCGACGACGCGCTGGCCGTCGCGCTGGCATCGTGCGCAGGTTTCGCGTTGGCGGCTTCGGGCGTCGCATGTCCCGCAGAGCCGCCCTTCGGGGCGGAGTTGCCGCAGGTCGGACCGGATCTTTCCGCAGTGTGCGCATCCGGGGCGAACGACCGGGTGTCCGGCTTCGTGCAGCACCTGGGCGAGCCGCAGCAGAACCGGTGGGCAGGGGGAGCTGCCCGAGGTCAGGGCGTCCGGGTGTGCGGCCATGTGATCGGCGAGTTCTTCCAGGAACCGAGCGGCGCCGCGGACAGGGATCGGCACTGCCGCTTCCAACGCCGCGTTCGCGTCGGCGGTACTGATGGCCGGCAGGACCTTGGTGACCTGGCCGACAGCGGCGTTCGTAGCAGCTTCCATCCGCGCAGCCTGCGCGGCAAGACGGGCGACGATCGACGGGGCGGTCGGAGAAGGGGCGGTCACAAGCCCTCCGGCCGCCGGATCGAGGTCCGGCGCACGGCCGGCAGCGGGCCGGGCGTCTCGCCGCCGGCGGTCTTGCGTACCTCTTCGTTGACGACCTGAACCTCGATGAGGTCGTTGGGCCGGCAGCCGAGGATGTCGCACAGAGCCGCGAGAGTGTCCATCGACAGCCGCTGCGGCGGCTGCGTGACCAGGCGGAAGACCTGCTCGCGCGAGAGGTTGACACCCCGTTCGGCCAGCAGCGGCACCAGGTCGGTGGTCTGGAACATCTCCTTGTCGGCCATGAGCTTGCGCAGGTTCCAGCGGTAGCCCATCTTCTTGATCACTTCGGGTCCTCCCAAATGCCGGGGAATCGCTGGCCCAACTTCTTGTGCAGCAGCCGGTTGCGGTACTCGTCCGAGACGCCGGTATAGAGGGCCGTCGTGCTGGCATAGCCGTGACCGGCCTGGTCCTGGATGAACCTTTCCGGGTAATCAAATTCGGTCAAATGTGTGATACAGGAATGCCTCAGGCAGTGCAATTCGAGTTCTTCGGGCAGGTCAGCGGCCTGCTTGGCGGCTTCGAAGGCTTCGTTCGCCGATCGGCGTGACAGTCGCCCGGCGCGTTCGGTGACCCAGATCGCCGGGTGCTTGCCCACGTTGAACCGGGGCCGGACCTCGGTCAGGTAGTGGTCGAGGTCGTCGACGATCCAGTCCATCTCCGGGACGGTGAAGATGGTGCGGCGCTTGGGCGGGCTGCCCTTGGAGGACTTGCCCCAGCGTACGAACACCGCCCCGTGGCGCTTGTATTGCGGAGCCTTCGGGTTGCGCCGCAGGTCGGCGAGGTCGAGGCCGACGTTCTCCCGACGCTGCATGCCATAGGCGTAGTAGGTCTTGATCAGGGCGGAGTCGCGCATCGCGGTCAATACGCCCTTGCGGCCGCGCTTCCGGATCTCCTCGACCCGCCCGTCGGCAGCGTCGAACAGGTCCTGGATCGTAGGTCAGCGGCCGACGGCGCGGGTCGCCCTCGTACTCACTGACATGGGTGACGGTGTTCCACTCGTGCAGGATCTGGACCGGCACCTCACCGAAGCGCTCCTGGCAGACGGACATCCAGCCGTAGCGCGGGTCGGTGATGTACTCGCAAAACAGCCGCAGGTGGTTCTGGTAGTTCCGGCCGCTCGACACCGTGAACGTCGGCGTCTTCGTGCGCAGGTGGTCGATGAACGCCTCGACCTCCGCCGACTGCCACTGCCACGGGTACTGGTTGGAGAACTCGGCGAACCGGCCAGTGACAGCCGCGGCTTGATGGTTCCGTCCCACTTCAGAAAGCGGGCCCGCTGCTGCTTGGTCCACCCCTCCAGCATGGCCTCGAACACAGCCGGCTCGGGGTCCAGGTAGGAGATCCCGTCCACGAGCATCAGGTGTGCCGCACCCGCCAAATCGGCAGCTTTCGCCACTCCAACCTCCGTTGCGTTAGGTGCAACATTGTTGGGATAGCCTCGGTGGAGCGCAAGAGCCACTGGTAGATCGCTCGCACGGTGCGAGAGGATGGCGGAGCAGGCGCCCGTCACCTGCTGATTCGCGCTTATTCGAACCCTGCGGAGTGCTGCATCAGATGCAACTCCGCCCCGTTTTCGCTGTCGCGCGACGAAGATGTAGCAGGCGGCCCGCAGGGCCCGGCATTCGTGCCCGAGGGCCCAGGGGTCGATGCCCGGGTGCCAAGGTCCCCGGCTGCCGTCACGGCGGTCCACCTCCGCGATGCTGTCGATGAGGCTGCCGGGGCGGCCTCGGCCCGCGGCGACGGCTTCCAGGACGATCGACCGTGCGGCAGCGACCCGCCTGCTCATCGTGGCCTTCCTGGTGGAGAACGAGCTGCCTGGGCCGCGGCCCATCAGCTCGGCCAGCAGGCTCCGGTTCGGTTCGCCGGCCGGACCGGACCCGCCGTGGTGGAGAGGGACAGTGCGGTCGGCAGCGGCCAGCCATCTGGACACCTGCTCGGGCAGCAGTTCCGGCGGGCCGATCGGTCGCGGCGTGAGCCGCAGGTGGGTGTCGCGGGCCTTGATGATGTCCGCGGAGAAGGTGTCGATGTAGGTCCAGGCGGCTCTGATCAGCGGGAACCGGACCTCGGGTGGGATGTTCGGGGTGGAGACTTCGTCGGTTCTGGGGTTCTTGGCGACGGTGCGGGCTGAGCGTCCCGGCCAGGATCGGCTGCCAGACCGCCGCCGGTCAGCGCCGGGGAGATTTCGTGCAGCAGGCGGACGGCGCCGACGTAGTTGCGGACCATCGCCGCCGACCGGATCTCGGCCTTCTCTGCGATGTAGCGGTGCATGTCGCTGCTGGTCCAGTGGGCGGGATGCAGACTCAGGCCCGCTTCGCGGGCCCAGTCGATGAGGGTCCGCAGCTCGGAGAGCAGTCCGGTCACCGTGCCCGGCTGGTAAGGCTCGCGGTCCAGGCAGACCCCGGCTTCGATCAGGGCCGGGTGCTGCGGATTGAGGACGGCCATGCTGATCTCGCGGGCCCGCAGGTTCCACTGTTTGGGGAAGCTGTCGAACACGGCGAGCCAGCCGGACGGGGTGACGTTCGCGGGCCGTCGCTGAGCCTCGAAGGGCCAGCGGTCCGTGCGGCCGAAGCAGGGAACCTCGACGCCGGGCAGCAGTGGTCTGCCTTGCAGGACCGGTTCGTCCTGGCGGAACACCTCCGACAGGCCCAGCGGGGCGGTGAGGAACCCGTGTACTTCTTCCGAGGCAGGGATGCGTACGGCCTCGTGTCCGAAGCCCGCAGGTGAGGTCATGAGTCGAACTCCGAGAACGAGGAGAGGGGAAGTTGCAGCCGCAGGCCCTGGTCGGTGATCTGCCGACGGGCCCGCTCCAGATCGGCGGGCAGGACGTCGGCCAGCACCGCCCGCAGGTTCGTGCGGCTCTGTCCCCAGCTCCGGTGGAAGACCCGCGGGTCGAGCCGAGCCGCCAGGTCTTCCAAGTGCTCCGCGAACAGCAGGAGTTGGGGAAGGTTGGAGGGCAGGATGAACGCGTTGCGGCATTCCAGGCAGCGCAACGGGGCGACCGCGCAGAGCTCGCCGGCCGGGCTGTAGGGCGACTGGTAGGGGTCGCGGCAGCTGCTGACGCCCATGTCGAGCTCGCCCTTAACGATGTCTTCAGCCCTCTTCGCGTCCAGGCCGAGACCGTCGAGGATCTCCGGCTCGCCGAGCTGGCCGGCGGTCTGTTCGTCCAGCACCACCGGCCCGGCCAGGGCCCGCTCCAGCCAGTCCTGTTGCGCGCGGGTGATGGTGTGCCCGGCCATCGTCCGCAGCGTGGTGCCGTGCGCGTAGTGGCCCCAGAAGACCTGCTCGGTGTGGTCGTCGGCGGCGTCGCTGACCAGGCCGCGGAACGCGATGGTCTTCTCGACCTTGGTCGACTTCCGCAGGCGGCGGATGTCCATCTTCCCGGCGACCACCACCCCGGTCCGCTCCACCCATTCGTCCAGGCCGCCGCCCCGGCCGACCGGCTCGAAGGGGCGGAAGGACAACTCTCCGCGCCGGTGGGTGCTCTGCGTGGTCGGGATGACGTTGGCGCGGATGAACAGGTAGGGCTTCTTGACGGTGCTGCGGCGCCGGGCCCCGGCCGTGACCTCGATTAAGGTTCGCAGGATCTCGCTGGTCCTGCACCCGGACCGGTCCGGGTGCATGACCCGGGTCTCGTCGCCCATCTCCTTGAACTCGCGGTAGCGGATCTTGTGAGCGCGTCGTTTCACCAGCCGAAGCCGTACTCCGCCGGGAACGAACTCCACGTCGTCCTCGGTCAGGTAGGCGACTTCCTCCGGGGCATGGCCGGTCGCGGCGACCAGCAGCACGCGGAACGACTGCAAGTCGACGTTGCGCGGATAGAGCAGCGAGGCGAGCGCGATGGTCAGCAGGTAGCGGCCCTTGTGCGGGTTGAACCGCACTCCCGCTACCTCGAAGATCTCCTTCAGCTCGGGCGGCCAGACGGTGTGCCTCGGCAGGGCCTCCCAGATGTCGAGCGGTTCGATCAGACCGTTGGCCATGCCGAAGGCCAGGTTCGCCGGGTCGGTCCAGCCTGCCGTGCGCGGGTCGGCGCCCGCCGCCACCAACTCCCGGCCCCTCGCGAGCCGTTCCTTGAGCCCGCGGATGTCCTTTCAGGCGGCCCGGACCAGCTGGCGCTTCTCCACCCGGGTGAACTCCTCCAGCTCCCGCGTCCCGCCGCGGTTGACGGGGACGGCGATCGTCAGCACCCGCTGGACTGCCGGCGCCAGCGCCCGCTCCGGGTGCTGACCGCGGAAGCGGATCAGCGACAGGACGTCGGCGGCCAGGAAGTAGGGCCTGGTCGAGCCCTCCTCGAACTGGCCGGGCAGGGCCCTGATCCACTCCCGGATGTAGAAGCTGACGTCCGGCTCGTCCAGCGCCAACGAACAGGCCGACGCCTGTTCACCGGCCTGGCGGTCCACGAACGAGCACAGCTCCAGCAGTCCGCGCCGGTAGGTGAACACCCCGGTCGGGTGCGGCCTCTTCAGCTCGACGTAGTCGGCGAGTTCGGCCGCGAGTTCGTCCGCCAGCCGGCGGCAGGCGAACCCGGTCGTGTCCACCCGCACCGTGGCCTTCCGCCCGATCGCGGTCGACGTCTTCAGCTCCCAGAGCCCGCCCAGCCGCAGGGGGCGTTCGTCCTGGGCGGGTTCGGTGAAGTCCCGCGTGCGTTCACCCCTGCGCGGCATCCCGCTCCACCTCCAGGAGCCGGATGGCGATCTCCGCGTAGGAGGCGCCATCGCTGTCCGCCCAGGCGCTAAATGCCTGGTCAACGTAGGTCATCGGGTCCTCCAGATAGGCCAGGTACTCGTAGGTGGTGCGTGGACTGGCGTGGCCCAAGGCGTGCTGGACGACCAGCAGCGGGTTCATCGAGATGTGCTCGGCCAAGGTCACCAGCGGACGCCGGTCGGCTCGCCTCAGCTCGGCCCCGATGAGCATCTCGGTGAGGTGCTTGAGCAGCCGTAGGGCGTAGGTGTGGCGAAGATCGTGAAAGCGCCAGGGCTTGCGCGGCAGCACCGGCGCCGGACCCCGCTCGGCGAAGTCGGACATCCTCTCCCAGGCATGACGCCGGATCCGGTCCCAGGACGAGGCGCCCAGCATCAGTCCGCCCTGGCCGAGGAAGACGGCCATCGCCTCCAGCCCTCCGGGACACTCGCGGACCGTGATCCGCCGCAGTCCGGCGGGCATCTGCGTCATGGCGAACACCCTGCGCCTCCCGCCCAGCACCCCCGAAAGCCGGCCTCGGGCCTCGTCAACGGAGTCGACGACGAACAGCTCGCGGTGACGGCGGGCGAGCCGGGCCGCCGCCCGCTCGACGATCTCCGCCCGCTCCAGCAGCTCGTAGGTGTCGACCAGGTCGAGGGGCGCGGGCGGGACATACATCTCCCGGCGCCGCCTGTACTTCGCGCACGCCTGCAACGTGAACCCCGCCGCCCCTCCGGGCCGGCGGGCCAACTCCGGCAGCAGCACCGTCGACCACTCCCGCTTGCGCATCCCCGTCATCAGCGCAAGCTCGGCCGCCGCCCGGTTGCGGTGCGGGAACCCGCCCCGGAAGCCGCCGTCGACGTCGCCGCCCGGACGCTGTCCGCCCAGCCCGACATCGCGGAAGAACAGGTACTGCTCCAGCGTGAGGTGCCGCACCTGCATGCCGTGCGCCATCCCCGAGCCGTATGCCTTCGGCATCCGCAGCGGCCCGTGCCGCCGGTGCCCGGCCTCGGTCATCCAGGCGAACAGCCCGTTGACCGTCGCCGCCTCCCGGTCCCACGTCACCGGACCGATCGGGACCGCCTGGACATCGAGCCGCTGCCGACGGTAGGCGAGCAGGTCGACCTCGCCCGCCGCGAGCAGATCGGTTCCCCGCGACGCGAGGTACTCCGCCAGCCGCAGCACGACGTACGCGTACGAACGCATCGTCTCCGGGTCCCGCCCCAGATAGGCGAGATACCGGAACCACGAGCACAACGGCTCCACCGGCCGCATGTCTGGCCCCAGCACGACCGGGGTGCCGTCCGGGATCACCCGGCGGTCCAGCAGAGCCACCGCCGTATCACCCGGGAGCCCATCGCCGTACCGGTCGACCAGGGGCCGCTTCACAAAGAACAGGTCCAACTTCGCTCCCCTGAGATATCACCCAGAACAGAGAAGAACAGGACAGAACGGAATTATCTAGAGGTAGTTGATCAAACCACTCATTGCAGTGAGACAGGCCAGACCTATGCGGAGAAGACCTGTCGGAGCGTGACCTTCAACGGCGCGTACCCCACCACGATCTGCCTCGCCGGTCCACCACGACCGGCCACCGCACCCGCTCACGCGCCATGCGGTACCCCTTTGCGCCGGGCACGGCCCGTAGGCCGTGTCGGATCAGGCATTCGCCGCCGAGGCGACCGCCGCGCGGAACTCCTGCGTCATGAGGGTGACCGAGCCGCGCTGGACAGGAGCCTCGCCCGGCTCGCCCCACACCTTGGCAAGCGCGGCACTCATGCGTTCCTCCATCGCCGCGTCGATCACGGCCCGGAATTCCTCGGGGACGTCCCGGGTGTCCTGGACGGCGACCGTCGCGCCGAAGCGGGTGCCGATCCACCCGATCGTGGTGACCTTCCAGCCGAGCTGACGGGCCGCCTTGCGCATTGTGGCCCTGATGAGCTCCACCCCGCCGAGGCCGACGGCCTCTTCGTCCTCCAGATTCACCTGGTACGAGCCGCCGTAGCCGCCGGCGCCCTCGGGACAGGCGCGGCGCAGCAACGGGACGAGGGCCTCGGCCATGACGTTGCAGCGAGGGTCCTTCGCATAAGAAGCCATCAGCGCATCGTAGGGCTGAGCAGACATTGCGGGCTGGCGTTCCATGGGGCCGCTCACTCGAAGAGGGCCATTCCATCCGGGGGCGTACGCCGCGCTGGGGGTCCCCGTTTCGAGGTGTGGCACCCCGTCTGCTACCACCCTGCTACCATGAGGGTGTGACTTCCGCGAAGAAGCAGACGCAGGTCCGGCTGGAAGAAGAAGTGCTCGTGGCCGGCAAGGCCGCCGCGGCCGCCCGCCGGCTGGACTTCAACAAGTACGTGGAGCGGCTCATCATCGAGGACACCACCGGTGCCCGCGCCGCCGGTATGGCTGCGGCCCAGCGGCTCATCGACGAGCACGGCACGTTCCTCGACGATCTGGAGCGGCAGCTCGACGCTCCGTACGCCGAGCCGCAGCCGGGCGCCGCCGCGTGATCCTGCACGTAGACGAATCCTGGATCCTCGAAGTGGCGGAACGGGCCGGCCATCGCGACCCGGCCGCCGACGACTACGGCGTCCCCATCGCCGCCGTCGCCCGCCATCGCGGCGAACTCCTCGACACACCCGTCTACGACGGCACCTACTCCCGCGCCGCTGCCCTGGTGCATACCCTGGGCCGATGCCGCTGGCTGGAGCGCTCCAACCTCACCGTCGCCTGCGCCGCCGCCGTCATGTATCTCGAGGCCAGCAACATCCCCGTCAACCCCACCCGCGAACAGCTCACCGCACTCGCCCACGAGCTGAACAACCCGCGCTGCACCGCCGACCGGATTGCCTCCTTCCTGCGCACCTGGAAACCCTGACCGCGAACCACAGGCCGTCGCTACTCAGTTCGCTGACCACAAGCTCACGGGCGACCGCTTCTTCGACACCTACGCCGAGGCCGCGCGAACCAGCGCGTGACAGTCACAACCCACCCGCAAGCCGACGATCACCTGGTACGTTCGCTGGAGACTTGAAGGGGCACCCGCCGTCCAACGGCCGCTGCCCCTCTCTTCTGCCCGAACGCATGCTCGCGGGCCGGGCAGGCCGGGAGACCAGGATCCCGTTCGGTCCGTTCCTTCTCGCCCGGGTGCTCCTGGGTTCCTACGCCCAGTGAATCCGGGCCTGCGGACTCGAGGAGGATGCCGCTCTGCGGTGTCTGTGCTGATGGCGCACGAGGCGAGGGTCCGCCTGGCTAGCCTGGTTTCGTGGCTCCCGTCGCGGGCGCCTGCACGGCGAGAGGAAGTCGATGACCGACCAGGCAACCCGGTCCCAGCCCAAGGCGGATCCCAGCACACTGAGGCTGGAGTTCCGGCATGTCCACCGGCTTATCGACCCCGCCGCGGAGGGCGTCCAGACCTGGCAGATCTCCCTCCTTGCGGACGAGGAGACGGTGGGCAGTATGCGCGCTACACGCGGCCTGTACTGGAAGGCCCACAACCTTCGCCAGCGCATGGCCGACGAGCAGTCCTTCGCCGCTGTGGTGGCGGAGCAACTCCTCGATGCCGCCGGTCAATTCCGCCCGGAGTTCGAAGAGTTCGTCGACCTCCCGGGCAGCGTCCTCGTGATCGACGACCTCCACATCGCCGCGCCCTGGGACGATCCCCAGGTCGTCGCCGCCCTGACATCCAGCGTCATTGACCGACTGGCGGACAACGCGTTCGCCGTGCTCCTCCCTCGTGTCTCCGGTGACACAGAGGAGGCGCTCCTCACAGAGGCGGGCGTACTGCTGAGCGCCGAGGCGTTCTCCGACGAGTTGCTGATCATCGACACGTCGCTCGCCGCCCCCGAGGAGTCCGCGCACCGGGTGCGCGAGCACCTGCGCTCCCGCGCCCGCTACGGCGGAGCCGACCCCTGGAGCGACGACTGGGACGAGGAAGACGAAGAAGGGGACGAGGTACTCACCGCGCGCACCCGCGAGGTTCTGCGCCTGGCCCTTCAAGAACTGTCGGACCAGGCATGGCAGGAAGTGTCCACGCTGGGTGACCAGTCGCTCCAGCGGGGCGCCGACGGGCTCTTCGGCTCCTTGCCACGGGTGACCTGGCACCAAGACCGTCTCTGGCGGCGGCAGATGGCCCGCGCCTTCGACGATCTGGCCGCCGATTGCGCGTCCACCGACGGAGTCGAACCGCGCAGCACCAGTGAGGAGATGGCACTCCACCTTGGTATCGCCCGCGCCCAGGACCTGACGCGCAACCGGCCGCGGCTCGTGTCCGACGCCGTGGCGGCGGAGTGCATCTACCGGCACGGGAAAATCTCCTCTGGAGGGAAGAGCTGAGCTGGGAGAAGGCGCACGCAGCCGAAAGCAGCCGTGCCAGCGACGTGTGGTTGGAACCGGTGGCCGCGCAGCGGCGTCCTTGCGTACCAGCGAAGTTCATCCGATGCTGCTGAGGGCAGGCGTTCGTTGGCTGCTGGGAGGGACAAGTGGGTATGTCGCGAAGCGGGAAGATCACGGTCATAGTGGTCGCGGTCGTGCTGACGGCATCAACGCCGTTCTTCTGGCTGCTGCGCAATCCGGATACCGGGCAGTTGGTTGCCGCGTCAGTCCAGGGCGCCACTGGTATTGCC
Source organism: Streptomyces sp. NPDC048275 (assembly GCF_040652275.1). Taxonomy (NCBI): domain Bacteria; kingdom Bacillati; phylum Actinomycetota; class Actinomycetes; order Kitasatosporales; family Streptomycetaceae; genus Streptomyces; species Streptomyces sp. NPDC048275. Next base: position 62 of record NZ_JBEZLR010000023.1, on the reverse strand, counting down.
GCCCTGGTTTGGGCATTGATGCAGTCCCCAACCTCCAACCCACAACCCGGCTTTGTGGTGGC
>NZ_JBEZLR010000022.1:0-108444 GCF_040652275.1 Streptomyces sp. NPDC048275 | reverse complement strand
GGGAGACCGGCGAGTGCGCTGAAGGAGAGGTTCGCGAGATATACCTGCTTGCCCTGATGCAGGAGGGAGAGAGCCAACGGCAGGCCGGAGTAGATGTCGAAGCCGCCACCCGCGCCCGCGACGAGGATCCGTTCGGCATCGTCGAGCCGGGTGAAGAGCGGGTTGGAGTGGAGGGACGTCCTGACGATCATTGTCCGGGGACCCGGCCTCGGGCGCTCCCGATTTCTCGACGCGACGACGGAGCCACGGAGTAACCGGAATCAAGACCTCTGACCCTCGACCGCCCAGAGTCAACCTGTTGCGGTGATGGCCCTGACTGGCGCCCGCTCATGAGACGTCTGTAGCAGATCGCAGAAGGAGATGCCCGGCGCACCGCCCTCCCTCTCCCACAGCTCGCGAAGTCCGGGAGCCGTGCTTCCCGTGTGGCAGTCGCTCAGGGCGGGGACGTCCACGGACAGGGGCGGGAGGACGACCGGCTCCCCGATGTCGCCCACGCGCCGCAGGTGTCCAGGAGGGACTTGTAGTCGCTCGGCAGTTGCGTACCCAGCGCGGCTTCCGCCGCCGCCCAGTCAATGCGCTCTTCGCCCCGGTGCTCCGCGGGGACTATCCGAAGCGGAGCTTCAACATCGGCATGAATGGTCATAGCTCTGGCTCCTTGAGTGCGGCGACCGCTCACAGTAACCACAGGGTCTGACGCGGCGCCGGACCAGATCAACCCGCCTGCAGAGCGGTCTGGCCCGGTGGTTGGTTGAGGGCGATCGGGTGCCAACGGCACCCGGTCGATTCGAGGGCCGAGGTGATCTGTCGGTGGGTCAGGTGTTCTGGCGCCGCAGGCGCTCGTTCTGGGAGGCGTTCGCGTGGGACCTGCGGCCGGCCTCGGGTGTCTCCTCCGTCGCCGGGGTGCTCTCTTCCTCCGCGGTAAAGACGCGTCCCGGCCGCAGCAGCACCGCAGCCAGCACCAGCGCGGCCGCGGTGATCCCCATGCTCACGGTGAACGCCAGCCGATAGCCGTCCGCCGTCGCCGCGACCAGTCGCTCGCCCTCGCCGAGCAGCCGCTCCGTACGGCTTGCCGCCAGCGTCGTGAGGACCGCCAGGCCCAGTGAACCACCCACCACCTGCGTGGTGTTGAAGAGCCCGGAGGCCAGTCCCGCGTCCTCCTCGCGGGCGCCCGACATGGCGAGCCCTGTGACTGCGGGCATCGCCGCCGCGAAACCGGCGGCCAGGAGGAGCAGCGGAGGCAGGACGTCGGCGACGTACGTGCCGTCGGCCGGGGCCCGGCTCAACAGCGCCATGCCCGCGGTGATGAGGACGAGCCCGGCGAGCAGCACCCGGTACGGGCCGAAGCGGGCGATCGTCCGCGCCGACAGGCTCAGCATCAGCACCCCGATCGCGATCGGCGCGGGCAGGAACGCCGTGCCGGTGAGCAACTCGCTGTAGCCCAGGACACGTTGGAGATAGAGCGCGCCGATGAACTGGAACCCGTACATTCCCGCGATCATCAGGATCTGGACGCCGTTCGCACCCGTCAGGGCGCGGGAGCGGAAGAGTCGCAGTCGCAGCAGGGGGCGTGCGGCCCACGCCTGCCGCACGGTGAAGCCGGTGAAGAGAGCGAGCGACACGGCGGCGAGCGCGAGCGTGACGCCCAGCGTGCGGTCGCCGGCGCCGACGATCGCGTACACGGTCAGCATCAGCGCGCTCGTGACCAGCGCCGCCCCGGGGTAGTCGGCGCCCTTGCCGAGGCCGACTCCCTTGTCGGTGGCGAGGATACGCAGCGCGGCGACCAACGCCACCATCCCGATCGGCAGGTTGATCAGGAAGATCCAGTGCCAGCCGATCGCCTGCGTCAGCGCCCCGCCGAGGAAGGTGCCGAGCGCCCCGCCCGCCGCGCCGACCGCGCTGAACACCGCGATGGCGCGGGCCTGTTCGCGAGGCTCGGGGAAGAGCGAGACCAGCATGCCGAGGACGACGGCCGAGGTCATCGCCCCGCCGACACCCTGCAGCGCGCGGGCCGCGACCAGCATGCCCTGGCTGGTGGCGACCCCGCACAGTACGGACGCCGCGGTGAACACGGCGAGCCCGGCGACGAACATCCGCTTGCGGCCCACCAGGTCCCCGAGCCGCCCCACGAGCAGGAGCAGCCCGCCGAACGGAATCAGATACGCGTTCACGACCCAGGCGAGGCCGGGACCCGAGAAGCCGAGGTCGCTCTGGATCGCGGGCATCGCGACCGTGACGATGTTCCCGTCCAGGATCGTCATCAGCGTGCCCGCGCAGAGCACGACCAGGGACGCCCAGCGGGAGTATGTTCGTGGTGCCGGTGACGCGGTGGGGAAATGCATGGCGATGACCTCGGCGTTCTCCATAGGTGCACGGCTTGTAACGGGGTACATCGTGGGTGACCATGGAGTTCGGCATAAGGAGGCACTTCGATGTCCCAGAGGAACACCGGTGTTACCGCGCAGGCAGTGCTCGCGCAGGCGTGCCCGGTCCGCGAAGTTCTTGACAGGGTCGCCGGGAAATGGAGCGTGCTGATCATCGTGGCGGCCGCCCACGGCCCGATCCGGTTCACCGAACTGGAGCGCAGCGTGGAGGGCATCAGCCGCCGCATGCTGTCCCTCACCCTGCGCAATCTGGAGCGCGACGGACTCGTCACGCGCACCGTCCATCCGACGGTGCCGCCGAAGGTGGAGTACGAACTCACCCCCGTTGCCCGCGAGTTGCACGAGACGCTGCTGTCCCTGACGGACTGGGCGGAGCGGCACCGCGTCACGATCGCCGAGTCGCGAGCGGCCTACGACGTCCAGCACCGGCCGGAGCTGCTGGACGCGTAGGCCGCACCTCGGCTCTACGGGGTGGCCAATGCCTCGGTCAGGACACGGCCAGACCGGTCAGAGGCCCAATATCAGCGGGTCGGTGGCCAGCGCCCGGAAGTACTCCCGCGGGTCCGCGACCAGCCTGCGCTCCTTGAGGTCCAGCAGTCCGCCGACCACGGTGAATTCGGCGGCGACCGTGCCGTCCGCCTTCCGTATCGTCTGCTCGACCCGGTGGGTCTTGCCCTCGCCCCAGATGAAGCCGCAGGTCACCTCAGTCTCTTCACCCGCCCGCAGCTCCCGCAGAAAGCGGATGGTCGTCTCCAGGACCACCGGTCCCACACCCTTGGCGATCAGGTCGGCCTGGCCAATTCCGGCCTCGGCTATCAAGCACCAGCGGGCATGCTCGGCGTACTGCAGGTACACGCTCTGATTCAGGTGCCCTTGGACGTCGGTCTCGTACCCTCGGACGGTCACGGGAACGGAAAACGGCTTGGTCACAAATTCCCCTTCTGCGACGGCAGTTGGACGGATGTCAGCCTACTGATCGGCTCGGCCCTCATGCGCGCCGAGGTGACGCCAGCACATACCGCGCCCCCGTGCGCGGCTCGGTGTGCTCGCCGACCTGCCAGCCCGCCTTCTCCAGCGTGGCCGCACAGGCCCGCAGCGCCTCGGGATCCGACTCGCGCACGGCAACCGCCTCGGGCTGCGGCGTCGCCCGCACCCGATAGCCACCACCCTGGGCGGCCGCGGGGCGATGACCGGCCGCCTCCAGGGCGAGTGCGGCGGCCCGCACCAGATGCGTACGCTCCCATCCGCACGGACGGTCCATCGCGCCGTCCGGATGGGTCATCCGGCGCAGCTCCAGGAGCCCCTGCCAGGCGCTCTGCACCTCGCGTATTCGGGACGGCCCGCCGGCGGGTTCCTCCTCGCCGCCGACCCGCGCGGCGAACACCCCGGAGTCCGACTCGGAGGCGACGGAAGCGGGCGTCTCCGGGACGGCCTCGGGCTCAGGAGCCTCGCGCACCCGATGCCCGGCCGGGGTCAGAAAGTGGTCGTGCGGCGGCCGGGGGTGCCGGAACGCGAGCCCCCGCGTCACCAGCGCGGCGTGCTGAGCCTCCGTGCCCTTCAGCCGCCCGGTCACGGGGTCGGCGGCGTCGATGACACGCCGCTGCGCGGCCGTCGGCGGTCGTGTCACAGCGCACCCCTTCCTCCATGGTCCGGCCTTCTGGCCCGTCCACTCGAAGACTACGAGGCGGGTCTGACATTCCATCCGGCCACGACATGGCGGCGGTGCTCGGTGCTCAGCCGGCTCACCGTTCCGGTGGCGAGCTGGAACAGCGCGCCCTGCGAGGCGGGCAGCCCCAGTCGCCGGGCGGTCAGCACCCGCAGGAAGTGCCCGTGGGAGAAGAGGACGACACTGCCCTCCGACTCGCCCAGGGCCGCGTCGATCTTGGCCAGCATCCGTTCCGCTCGTTCCCCGACCTCCTCAGGGCTCTCTCCCGGATGCTCCGGCGGACCGGGCGCGACACCGTCGTCGAACAGGAACCAGTCGGGGCGCGTCCGGTGGATCTCCACGGTCGTGACCCCCTCGTATCCGCCGTAGTCCCACTCGCACAGGTCCGCGTCGACCCGTGCCCCCTCTGCCCCGGCCAGTCGCGCCGTCTCCAGCGCCCGCTGCATCGGGCTGACGAACGCCGCCGCGATCCGATGCGAGGCGATCAGCGGGGCCAGCCGACGCGCCTGCTCACGGCCGTTCTCGGTCAACGGGATGTCGGTCGATCCGGTGTGCTGCCCGGACAAGGACCACTCGGTCTCGCCGTGCCGCACGAGAAGGAGGTCGCCCATGCGTGATGTTCCTCTGTTCGCCGAAGGTGCGCGCCGACGTGAACGGCACGGCGCTCAGGCTACGAGTCCGGACCTCAAACTCGGCGCAGGCGTGTCACGAAGGCCTGGACCTCGTCGTGTCCCACCGTGCGACGAACGCGCCGCCGCACGGCCGGGAGACGGCCAGGGACTTCCGGCTGTGCTCCACGGCGCACGCCGATGCCAGGCTCCATATCGAGGTGACGGATCCCCGACCGGACCGCCGCCCGCCCGCCCGAGCCGAGCCGAGTCGAGCCGGGCCGGTCCGGCCCCAACCGGCCTCGCCCGAGGCGGAGTCGGGCCTGCTACTGCCGGTACCCGCTCAGGAACCGCCCGATCCGACTGATCGCCGTGTCCAGCTGGTCGGCCTGCGGGAGGGTGAGGATGCGGAAGTGGTCGGGGCGGGGCCAGTTGAAGCCGGTGCCCTGGACGACCTGGATCTTCTCGCGCAGGAGGAGGTCGAGGACGAACTTCTCGTCGTCGTGGATCTTGTGTACCTCGGGGTCGATGCGCGGGAACGCGTACAGCGCGCCCTTCGGCTTGACGCAGGAGACGCCGGGGATCTCGTTGAGCTTCTCCCAGGCGCGGTTGCGCTGTTCGTGGAGGCGGCCACCGGGCGCGGTCAGTTCATGGATGGACTGGCGGCCGCCGAGAGCGGCCTGAATGGCGTACTGGGCGGGTGCGTTGGCGCACAGCCGCATGGAGGCGAGCATCGTCAGGCCCTCCAGGTAGTTGCGCGCGTGCTGCTTCGGGCCCGTCACCACCAGCCAGCCCGAGCGGAAGCCCGACACTCGGTAGGTCTTCGACAGGCCGCAGAAGGTGAGGACCACCAGGTCGGGGGCGAGGGCGGCGGCCGAGTGGTGGACCGCGTCGTCGTACAGGATCTGGTCGTAGATCTCGTCCGCGAAGACCATCAGGCCGTGCCGGCGGGCGAGGTCGAGGATGCCCTCGACGATCTCCTTCGGGTAGACGGCGCCGGTGGGGTTGTTCGGGTTGATGATGACGACGGCACGCGTCCGGTCGGTGATCTTCGCGGCCATGTCGGTCAAGTCCGGGTACCACTCGGACTGTTCGTCGCAGAGGTAGTGCACCGCCTTGCCGCCGGCGAGCGTGGTGACGGCCGTCCAGAGGGGGAAGTCCGGGGCGGGGATGAGGACTTCGTCGCCGTCCTCGATCAGTGCCTGGACCGCCATCGAGACCAGTTCCGATACGCCGTTGCCGAGGAAGACGTCGTCGACGCCGACCTCCAGGCCCCGGTCCTGGTAGCGCTGGGCGACGGCGCGGCGGGCGGAGAGGATGCCGCGCGAGTCGGTGTAGCCGTGCGCCCGCGGCAGCATGCGGATCATGTCCTGGAGGATCTCCTCCGGCGCCTCGAAGCCGAAGAGCGCGGGGTTGCCGGTGTTGAGGCGCAGCACGCTGTGGCCCGCCGCCTCCAGTGCGTCGGCGTGCTCGATCACCGGGCCCCGGATCTCGTAACAGACCTCGCTGAGTTTGCTCGACTGCCGGAACTCCATGCGTCGCACCCCTCCGGTTCGTTGTGTTGCTTGGTTTTACCAAGTAGGCGCTTGGAAAGTCCAACAAGATAGCTAGACTGCGTCGCATGTCACCTCGCCGAAGCTACGACCAGTACTGTTCCGCTGCCCGGGCGCTCGACGCCGTCGGTGACCGCTGGACTCTCCTGATCGTCCGTGAACTGCTCGGCGGCCCACGCCGCTACACCGATCTGCACGCGGACCTGCCGGGCGTGAGCACGGACGTCCTGGCGTCCCGGCTCAAGGACATGGAGCGCGACGGGCTGACGACACGGCGCCGGCTGCCGCCGCCCGGTGCGGTGTACGTCTACGAACTCACCCGCCGGGGGCGGGAGTTGCTGCCCGTCCTGCAGGCGCTGGGGGAGTGGGGCGCGCCGGCGCTGGGGGAACCGCGGGTCACGGATGCCGTACGGGCGCACTGGTTCGCGCTTCCGCTGCTGCGAGGGCTGGCGGGGGAGACCGAGGGGCTGCTCGAAGTCCGCCTGGACGAAGGGGAGTTCCATGTGTGGCTGGGGTCCGAGGAGGGACCGGTCTACGGGGACGGACCCGCACAGGAGGAGCCGGACGTCCGGCTGCGCCTCGACACCGAGACGTGTGCGGCGGTGAGCGGCGGGACCTCGACCGTGTGGGAGGCGGTGCGTGACGGACGTATCGAGGTCATGGGGGAGGGCACTCTCGCCAAGGTGCTGCGGGGGGAGTGACGCGGATACCCGGTCGAGGGGCGAGGCGTATCGGATCGTAGGTATCGACCCTTCGTGGCGAGCCGTCAGCTGACACGGCGGCGACCAAGATCCCCGACAGGATCAAGCTCGCAGACCGTCCTCCGGGTCTTCGGCCTGAGCTGACGCCGCGTCCCGGTTGACGGGGGGCGGTGTCGCGGCCGCGTGGCGCCCCCCGGGGGGGTAGGCGGGAGCACCTCAAGTACCGCGCCAACGCCACCGTGCGCGGCTTGGACCGTGCAGCCAACGAGATGATCGGGCCCGCGCGGCCGCCGTATCCCGTGGCCCTCATCAAAGTTCGGTACGCCAACATGCGGTGGGACCGGCACCTCGGATGGCGAAGTCGGTCCCGACCCCCGCCGGGCACGGGGCTCTCCCGCCGCTCACGGCTGCCCGCCGTTCGCCGCCGGCAAGGTGAACGCGGACCGCACCGACTCCCTCAGCCCCGGGAAGGTGTCCCAACTCCGCTCGGATCTCGGCCGGCGTCTGGGCTTCGAGGGCCTCATGCCAGGCCTGCTCGGCGCGGCGCATGGCGGAGTTGACGGCGCACGGCCCCGTGGGCGGCGGTGACAGCTCACCGAGCTTCCCGCAGCCGCGGATCTCGGTGCAGCGGAAGGCCTGAGTGCTGCCCTCGATGGCCTCCACGACGTCCAGCAGGTCTCCTGGTCGGACGGAAGTCTGCCTTGGCGAGTTGCTGCAACTGCTTGCTCGGATACGCGGCCGGCGGGCCGTGGGCCTCGGCCGGTTGACCGCTTCCCGCGGGGCCGCCTCCGACCAGGTCCAGGTTGAGCAGTGTGTGCAGGGCCCACTCGACACCTCTGGCCATTCGCATGATGCGGACATTGCCTATCCGGGATCCGGCCGCCCAACGGCCCGGCGCGCCGACAGCCGGACCGGCAACGCCCGCGCCCGCCTCCGGAGCCCTCGAGTAAGATCTTGACATTCAATATCCAGGATAGTTAGTGTCCATGATCAAGGCCCTGACGTGGCCCAAAGCGCTCTACCAGAGGCTCGCGTTGAAGTGAGAGTCGAGGTCGCCGCGCAACTTCTATGAGGGAGAGGCCAATGAAGAATGTCCTGATCATCGGTGGCGGGTTCGCCGGCGTGTGGAGCGCGGCGGGCGCGGTACGTGCTGCCCGTGCGGCGGGTGACGCGGGCAAGGAGCTGCGGGTGACGCTGGTCAGCGGCGGTGACGACCTGGTGATCCGTCCGCGTATGTACGAGGAGGCGCCGGAGGGGATGCGGGTGGCGCTGGACCGCATACTCGGCCCTATCGGCGTGCGCCGGGTGACCGCGACCGTGACCGGGATCGACACCGAGACCCGTAGCGTCCGCGCCGTCACCCGCACCGGCGAGGACCTGGAACTCTCCTATGACAAGCTCGTGCTGGCCACCGGCAGCCGGTCGGTCAGCCCCAATCTGCCCGGCGCCGAGCACATCTTCAACGTCGACACCATGCCCGCCGCGGCCGCCCTCAATGGCCACCTGAAGCTGCTGCCCGAACAGGCGGCGCCCCAGGGCCGCTACACCGCCGTCGTGGTCGGAGCCAGCTTCACCGGCCTGGAGATCGGCACCGCCCTCGGTGAACGCCTCACCGCGATCGCCGCACAGGACGGCGCGGCCGAGGACGTGCGGGTCGTCATGGTGGACCGCGCCGATGCGGTCGGCCCCGAACTCGGCGAGAACCCCCGGCCGCTCATCGACAGTGCCTTGGACGAACTGAAGATCGAGCGGCGACTGGGACGCACGGTGGCGTCGGTGACCGACAAGGTCGTCACCCTGTCCGACGGAGAGGTGATCCCCGCCGCCACCGTGGTGTGGACGGCCGGCATGGTCGCCAGCCCGCTCACCGCGCAGATCCCCGGCGAGCGCGACCGGCTGGGGCGGCTGACGGTGGACGAGCACCTCCGCGTGGTCGGCGTCCCCGACGTCTACGCGGCCGGCGACACCGGTGCGGCTTCCGTGGAGGATGGCCACGTCACGACGCAGAGCTGCCAGTACGCCATTCCCATGGGCAAGTTCGCCGGTCACAACGTGGCCGCCGAACTGGTCGGCAAGGACCTGCTGCCCTTCACCCCCGACCCCTACGGCACCTGCCTGGACCTCGGGCCGGCCGGTGCCGTCGTCACGATGGGCTGGGACCGGGACCGTCAGGTCGTCATGAGCGGGGAGGAGGCCAAGACCCTCAAGCAGAACATCAACTCGCTGTGGGCCTACCCGCCGGTCGACGACGCCGAACAGATCCTCGCCCAGGCCGGCCGCTTCTCCAACGGCTGACGGACTGCGGCCCGCCCCCTCCATGCCCTGCGGGCCGCGTTTGGTGAACCGTTCCGGGTTTGGCCAAACCCGGAACGGCTCATTTGTCTTGGGCGGAGATCACTCCCGACTTCGGCCGAGCCCGCGTCCTGCTCGCCGTCACCATGAGTCAAGCTGACAACCGCGCTTCTGGCCCCTGCGGGGCTTGCGTGGTGCCCCCCAGGGGCCATCAGGTCGTTCTTGCCGGACCCTCAGCACGCGCACCCCTCTCGGCCTCTCCTGGAGTCAGCAAGCGAGGCGGGCATACGCAGGCCCGAGGTCCGTCGGTCTCGCCAAGGCGTGCGCCGCAGTCGCCCGGCCGCGTGATCGCGACCGAGCGACTGCTTGACTTTCTGTGCCGCACGTCAGAGATCACGCGTGGCGACGACCACTGGAATCCGCCGGGGGTACGGCGGGCCCCGGGCGTCACACGCGCCGGGTTACGCGCCCGGCGGCACCTGCGTAGGCCGCCCCGAGCCGCGGGTCAGCGCGTACCCGCCGATGCCCGCGAGCGCCGCGAGGAAGCCGCCGATCGCGGTCCACACCCAGCGGTCGGACCACCAGCCGGAGGCCCACCCGTCGTCGGGCTCGATCGACGACAGCACGGCGGTCGACGACGTGGAGTCCTCGGACCCGGAATCGGAATCGGCATCGGATTGCTCCGCGGACGTAGCGATTCCCGGAACCAGCGGCTTCCCCAGCGAGCCGTCCACCGCCGCCGAACCGCCGATGTCCTTGGAGCCGACCTCGACCTCGGTGTCGAACGGCAGACCGAGGTCGGAGGCCTGGAGCCCGGTGGCGGTCAGCCGGATGTAGTACGTGCCCGGCAGCGGGTCGTTGGCCCAGGTCTCCGACCAGGCGCGCACGGTGCGCAGCGTGCAGGACAACTCCACGGACGCCGCGTCCTGCGCCGCCGTCCGTGTCTGTGCCCCGTACTGGCACGCCTGGCGCCGCCGCAGGCCGTCGTACACATCGAGTTGCCAGGTCTCGGCGGCGGCCCGCGCCGAGGCCTCCGGCAGCTTCACCGTCGCCTTCACGGTGGGCCGCTGCCCGGCGTCCGCGGGGAACGACCAGTAGAGATAGTCGCCCGTGGACCCGCCGGCGGTGGCCTGCTGGCCCTGCTCGACCTCGGTGGCCGTACGGAACGACGTACCGGCCTCGGTGGGCGCGCCGCTGTCGCCCGAAGGGCTCGCGGAGGGCGAGGAGTCGGCCATGGCGGGTGCCGCGGCAACCCCGAGCAGCAGCAAGGCGCTACTCAACACACGTCTGATACGCATCAGTTGGTCCTCCAGACCGCGACCCGCCAACGTGAGATCCAGCCCCACAGCACACCGGCGAGGAAGCCGGTGAGCACCAGGGCGCCGAGCAGCCACCAGCCGCGACCGAGCCCGAACGAGGCAACGTCGCCCGCCTGGTCGGCCCCGTCCACGACGTCGACCGTGAGCTCCACCGGCATGCCCGGCGTGGTCTTCACACCCGCCGCCGCCGAGAAGGAGTTGGACACCTCGAGGCACACGACCTCGGCGGCGGCATTCTCGTCGTCGCTCTCGGCCTTCGGGTAGCGCAGGCCGGTCGAGATGACATCGGTGCGGCCGTTGCCCGCCGCCTCACCGCGGACGATCTCGCGTCCGTGCACGGTGACGGCGCGCAGCAACACCCCGTAGTCCGGGTTGACGTCGCGGTCGGCCGCGACGCTCACCGAGGCGCGCAGTTCCTGGCCCGGCTCGACGTCCACGCGGTAGAAGCGGTGCTGCCCGAACTCCTCCCGGTCCGTGTACAGCCCGGACTCCAGCGTCGGGGCCTTCGCGCAGGCGGTGGCACCGTCGACGGCGACCGGCGTCACCACCGGATCAGCCGCGCGGTCCACCAACTGGTTGACCTTGTCGGTGAGTTCGTCCGTGTGCTCCACCGACGTGTACGTCCCGCCGGTGGCCTCGGCGATGCAGCTCAGCTGCTCGCGCATCTTGGTGTTCGGCACCAGGCCGAGCGTGTCGATGGTGAGGCCGATCCCCTTGGCCGCGATCTCCCGGGCCACCTCGCACGGGTCGAGCGGGGCGCAGGTGTCCTCGCCGTCACTGATGAGGACGATGCGCTTCGACCCGTTGCCGCCGTCGAGGTCGTCGGCCGCCTTGAGCAGCGCGGGCCCGATCGGCGTCCAGCCGGTGGGGGCGAGCGTCGCCACGGCGGTCTTCGCCTCGGTCCGGTCCAGCGGGCCGACCGGGTACAGCTGTGCGGTGTCCTTGCACCCCGTCTTCTGGTTGTCGCCGGCGTAGTCGGCGCCGAGCGTGCGTATCCCGAGCTGGACCTCCTCGGGCGTCGCGTCGAGCACCTCGTTGAACGCCTGTTTCGCCGCGGCCATCCGCGATTTGCCGTCGATGTCCGTGGCCCGCATCGAACCGCTGACGTCCAGCACGAGGTTGACCTTGGGAGCGGCCTGCTCCGCCGTTTCGTCGGCGACCGCTCCGGCCGGGAAGGCCATCCCGGCCGTCAGGGTGGCGAGCAGGGCGCAGACCCCTGCCGCCAGCCGTTGTCTTGTGATCATCGCCGGATCCTATTGATCAAAGGTGCCGGGCTTCAAAACGAACGGCGAACGAGGGGGTTGGGCAGCTCGGCCCAGATGTCCCTGGGAGTCTGCGGAGACAGCCGCATCAAGGTCAACGCCTTCGTCGGGAGCGGCCCGTCGAGGAGCGCCGGCAGGTCCGGGGTGCGTGGCAGATCCCGTACGACACTCTCCAGGGCCTCGCGCAGGACGGCCGACGAGCCCGCGGTCGCCCCCAGCGTGCCGCCGATCAGGGAGCCGAACAGCTTGCGGCGCAGGGTGGTCTCGTCGTCCGTGACGATCCGCCCGGCCATCGCCGGGGCCGGGATGCCGTGGCGGGCCAGGCGCGTCGGGCTGACACGGATGTCGGCGAGGTCGCGGTAGACGAGCCGGACCGGAGCGCCCGTGGCAGACAGCACGACGAGGAGATTCTGGCCGTGCGCCTCCAGGGCCACCCCCAGGTCGAGCAGCCGCAGACAGACGGTGAGGGCGAGGCGGGTGAAGTCCGCGAGCCAGGAGGACGACAGGGGCACTTCGGCGGTCGCGAGGGCGGCCACCGGGACGACACGCTCGCCCCCATGCGCGTACGCGTCCGGGGACTCGCGCAACACCGCCGCCAGGTCGGGGGAGTGGGCGGTGACGGCGCCCAGGGTGCGGGTGACGTGCAGGAGCCCGTCCGTCCGGGCGGCCATGTTCTCCGCGAACGCCGAGACCGTCGCCGACGTCTCGATCGAGTAGACCGAGATGTCCCGCACGGAGGAGGTCAGCCGGGCGCTCAGGGCGGTCTTGACGTGCGGGCCGTCCGGGAGGGCGAGGGTGCGCAGCGACATCAACGGATGGGCACCCAGGCCCTCTTGGCGAGGCAGGTCCAGGACGTGCGCGGCCTGCCACGGATGGACCGGGATCAGCACCCGGTCCTCGTCCCGCAGCCACTTCGGCCACTCGCCCCGCACGAGGCAGTCGTCCACGGCGGCGAGACCCAGCTCCACGACCGGCCGGTGCTCCGGCCCGTACGCGAGCTGCTCGGCCACCGAAAATCCGGGCCGGGAACGGCAGTTGGGGTGGTACGGATGCCCGTCGACCACCCGCTGCTCCCACTCCCAGCTCGTCCCGGGCTCGCGGTCGGCGACGGGCTGATCGGCACGCGAGAGGGCCAACGAGGCGACACTGTGCTCGAGTTCGGCGGCGAAGACCACGGAGTGGGGGACGCCCAGGGCCCTGATGAGCCGGGCCGGATGGTCGTACGTCCGGCCGTCCAGGCGTACTTCGGTGACATACGCGGCGGTGGCGTACGGGTCCGCGTGCGGGCCGTGCAGCCGGCGCCCGTCGGTCAGATGGAGCGTGAGACCGTCGTTGCCCGCCTCGCGGCGCGCGATCCAGGGCATCGGCTCATGGGCCAGTGCACGCCACAGGCGGGTCAGCACGGCCGCCCGGGCGCCGGGCAGCCCGGCCGCGTACGGAGCCGACAACTCCGGGCGTACGGCGCTCAGCTCGTCGGCTAGAGCGGCCTCGGCCTCGGGTGTGGGGGGATGGTGCACGGTCGGGCTCCTTGGGTACGGGGACTGCGACTGCGGCTGCGTCGCGATAGCCCGCGCCGACAGACATACTGATCACCAGTGCACCGTATGGAACGAACGGATCGTGTGGACTCCATGCCCCCCATGCTCCCCCCGCTCGCCAGGGGCGACATAGAAGAGGCCGCCGACGCCTGTGCCGCCGCGCCGCTGCTCAATTGTCTGCTGCGGGAGGTGGGCGAGCCGACCGGGGACCCGGGTGTGCACCGGCTCCACGCCGGTGGACGGCTGTTGAGAGTGCGCGGCGAGCGGCGGCCCGCGCGGCCCGAGGTGTACGCCGACGGCGGCTGGCACCGGCTCACCCACCCCGAGTTGGTCAAACTCGCGGCCGAGGAACTGCGCCGCCACACCGGCCTGTCCAACTCCGAGCTGCCCACCGAGATCATCGACAGCCGCGACGCGGTGGCCGCGCTGCTCGCCGCGCGCGCCCGCGCCACGCCACCCGCCGGCCCGTATCTGCGCTCCGAGCAGTCCCTGATCACCGGGCATCCGCACCACCCCGCGCCCAAGGCCCGCGGCGGCGGTCCGGTCACCGGCTGGCTGCCGTACGCGCCCGAGGCGTACGCCCGCTTTCCGCTGGAGCTGCTCGGCGTGCGCGAGGACACGGTCGTCGAGGAGGGCGACACGACAGCGCTCGACACCTTCGGGGAAGCCCCGCCCGGCTACCGACTGCTCCCGGCCCACCCCTGGCAGCTCGACCTGGTCGGCGCCCGCCCCGAGATCCGGGACGCCTTCGCGGACGGCCGGCTGATCCGCCTGGGCCGCACCGCCGGCCCCCTGTGGCCGACGGCCGCCATCCGGACGCTGTACGCCCCCGAGGACGACCTCTTCGTCAAGTTCAGCCTCGACGTGCGCATCACCAACGACATCCGTCGGCTGTGGCGCCACGACCTGCTGAAACTCCGCCGTACGGACGCGGCGACCGCGTCGGCCTTCGGGGCCGTGCCGGGGTCCGCGGCCTGGCTGAGCGACCGCGGCTACCGCACCGCCGACTTCGCCTTCGAGGAACTCGCGGTCCTCGTCCGTGACGGACTGCGCGAGCACGTCGTCCCCGGCGCGACGCCGCTCCTCGCGGCCGCCCTCGTGGAGGAGAGTTTCGACGGCAGCCCGCTGAACGGTCTCACCGACCCGTCCGCCTGGTGGACGGCGTATCTGCGCCAGGTCGTGCCGCCCGTCCTGGATGCCTTCGCGCGGCACGGCGTCGTCATCGAGGCGCACCTGCAGAACGCGCTGGTGGCGATCGACGCCGACGGGATGCCCGTACAGGCACTCTTCCGGGATGCGGAAGGCGTGAAGCTGCTGCCTCAGGTGACCCGGGCGGCCGGCTGGGAACGGCTGGTGTACTGCCTGATCGTCAACCACCTCATGGAACTCGCCGCGCTCCTCGCCGAGCGCCATCCTGGCATGGACCCGTGGCCCGCCGTACGACGGGAGTTGACGCGTTACGACACGGACCACGGCCTTCCCGAGATCGCCGACCTGCTCACCTCACCCACGGTCCCCGGCAAGACGAACCTTCTGCTGCGCTGGACGGGCGCTGACGGCGCGGACGCGCGGTATGTGCCGCTGCCCAACCCGCTGGCCAGGCATTGAGTCCGCCGGCCACGCATGGGTCCCGGTTCGTCGGCGAGGTTTGTGGGCAGCCGACCGCAGGCGTCTGATCGGGTACCGACATACGCCGGCAATCGGTGCAAGACCTCCCAGGTGCGTCGGGCGACAGCGTGGGCCGCGCGCTCGATGCCGGAATCGCCCCGGCCTGGCCCGCGGCCGCATTCATCAGCGACACCCTCACTGCCCGCTACGCCCAGACCCTCAGCCGCGCGGACAAGGGCGAAGCGAGCGAGCCTTGGGATCAGTGGCTGTGTCCCGGGTTGCCCTGCAGCAGGCTCGCCGCCTCGGCGGCTTCTGCGGTCACGTGGGCGGCGGCGCGTGCCGCTCTGCCGGTCACCCGCCAGGCGAGCATGCGCAGCGCGGTGGCCGGGGCGGGCGGGAAGACACCGAGCTGGCCGAGCATGGTGATGTCGTCGCGCACTGCTTCGTGTCCGACCACCTTGCCATCGCGCAGTTCGAGCACGTGGATCTGTTCGAAGTCGATGTCTCGCCCGGTGGGGGGTATGGCCTGGTCGAGCGCGCCGTCACGAAAGCGGACGAAGGGGCCTGTGTGGCGGCCCTGCATGCGAAGTCGCACCCAGACCTGCTCGTCGTTGGAGGCGATGCCCAGGACGGGGAAGCGCAAGTCGTCGAAGGCGGAGCGCATCCACGCGCCGGAGGCGAGAACTCCCGGCGGCCCGGGGATCGCGCAGGCCGTGGGTGACACGGCTGCCTCGCGGTTGCGGAAGTCCTGGTGGACCACGTCGGTGGCCAGAGCCGGATCCCCTGTCTCGAGGATCCGGAAGAGTCCGTGGGCCAGGTCCGTCGTGCTCATTCCCATTGCGTTGATCCCTTTCGTCGGCTGTGTGATCTGTGCGGTGACGCCGATCGATCCGATGAGCGGGCGGCGCGGTTGCGGCCCGCGCCGCGTGCGAGGTCGATCACGCTATTGAGGTTATAGCACGCCTAATGAATTCATCGGCCTAGAATGGGTGTCATGCCGTCCAAGCGCTCGTACGTCTCCCCGCTGCGCGAGCAGGCTGCCGCACGGACGCGTGCACTGATCCTTCGTCATGCCACCGAGCTGTTCGCCGAGCGCGGCTACGGGCGGGTGACCGTCGCCGGCATCGCTGCGGCGGCCGGCGTCGCCTCGAAGACCGTCTTCGCGAGCGTCGGGAGCAAGGGCGACATCCTCAATCGCATCGTTGACCAGGGCGTGATCGCCTCTGGCTACGAGCAGGCCATGAAGGACCTGCTCGCCCTGCGAACACCGGAATCGGTCCTGGAGGCCCTGGCCCATGGCACGCGGATGGGCAACGAGGGGCAGTTCGCAGTGCACGAGGCCATCCGCAAGGCACTGCCCGTCCACGAGAGCGGCGAGGCCCTGTGGGAGCGCGCAACCGCGGCCTACCGGGACGCACTCCTCACTGCCGCCCAGCACCTGCACACCCTGACTCCGCCGCCCCCCTACTCGGTGAAGGAGACAGCTGACCTTCTCTGGTACTGGTTCGGTCCCACCGGCTGGCGAACGCTCGTGGTCGACAACGGCTGGTCATGGGACCGCGCCGAGGACGTCCTGTGCCGCATTGCGGTCGCCGCATTTCGCTGACACCGATCGCCGGAAGTCGTCTGTACGGCGCCCCTCGTCCGGACGCCGGACGCCGGACGCAGGTCGGTGGCATGGCATCGTGAGGAGCCGGTACGATCCGGTGGCCTCCAGGCCGGCGGCGTCGTGGGTGGACCCGGCTCCCCTCATCTCTGTGTGGTCCATGGTTCTTTGTGTGGTCCATGGTCCGAAGCGCCTGGCGTCACGATCACCGCTCGGCGCCTCATGCGGTGAGCCAAGCGGGACCGCCGCACGGTGCAAACGAGCAGCTACTCGCGTTCCCCCATGGTGCTGTCGAGGTCGAGTTGGTGTTCCAGCTGGCTGCGAATCTCGGTGGGCAGTTCGCCTGTTCGCGCCCAGTCGACGATCAGTTCGGCCACGTGCCGCAGCTTGATGTTGGTGTTCTGCGAGGTGCTCCGCAGCACGTCCCAGCCCTGGTCGGGAGTCAGCTGTCCTACTGCCAGGACGACCCCGATGGCCTGATCGACAACGGCGTGCGAGCGCACTGCCTCTTTGAGCTGGAGGTTTTCGCCTTCCAGCCGCAGCACCGTGTCCATGGAGGTCTCCGGGCGCGCGGGGAGCTGGGGGAGTTGCTGCGTCGTGTCCGCTTCGGACGTCAACGTCGCCTCCGGGGTATACGGAAGTCCGGCGTCAGTTCGATTCATCTCATGCCCTGGAATTCGGTGCCGTCACGCCGGCTACGAAAGGCGGTCCGGTGCTGCGGCGTGTCCGTCACCCAGGGGTCGTGTCGACGTCGTCACCGGGCACCTTCCGGGGTGCGTGCATGCGGGGGTGTCGTCTGCAACTGTTCGTTCCGGCTGCCGTGTTCGGCGTCGTGATGAGCAAGGAGGGCGAGGAGGTCCGCCACCGTCGGCCCGGAGTCTGCCGGGTGCCGCAGGTTGGTCCCCCCTTCGATCCGGTACTCGTTGGAGCGTCCCTGCCGGGTGTGGGTGAGATACCCGTCCTCCTCCAAATCCGAAATGATCTTCTGGACGGCCCGCTCGGTGAGCTGGCAGCGTGCGGCGATGTCGCGGATGCGGGTGGTGCGGTCCTCGGCGATCGCGGCCAGCACACGGGTGTGATTGGTCAGGAATATCCAGCCTTTATGTGATTCGGGTACTCCGCGCATCACCTCAGGATAGGCGGAGTATTCGCGTATAGGAAAGGGTGAAAAGTATTTCCGGTATCTCTTGACGGGTGAAGGGTGGGGCGTGGACGTTTGCGGGGTCAGACTCCGGCGGATGCCTTGGGAGCGGCGGCCATGTCAGAGCGTGCGCCTACCGCGCAGGCCGGGAGCGATGAGAGGTCCACGCTCGCGTCGTCCACAGGCCGCCATCCCCCGACGGAGGACACCGCGGCCGGCGAGGCCATGCCAGGTGACCTACACGGACTCCACGGGCATCAACGCCCTCATCGGGGCTCACCAGCACGCCACCGCCATCCAGGGCCGGGTACGCATGGTCGGCCCCACCCCATCAGGTCCGGGACCGGGGAGGATGGGAGCGTCGCGGGCCTTACCAGGGCGTGGTCAGCCCACCTTGTGCCCCTGGAGTGGTTCCGTGTTTGCTCCCGCTCCCTGCTGCACACCGTGGAGGAATTCCTCCAGTACGTGCCCGGCCGTGCGCTCCGGCTGCCAGCGAAGCTCTGTGAGGGCCCGCGAGCAGTCCATGAGGGGCAGCCTCAGTACCGCGTCGAAGAGGTGGGGCGAGGCGGGCAGGAGACGCAGCCCCCACGCGGCGGCGACCGCCGAACGCGCGGCCGTGCGCGGCAGCCGCACCGGACGGGCCCCCAACAGCTCGCCCAGCATCTCCGCATCGACGGGCGGTTCGCTCGCCAGGTTGAACGCGCCCCGGGCGGCCCCGTGCACCGCGAGCCGGTACGCCCTGGCCGCGTCGTCGGTGTGCAGGACCTGCACCCGCAGCCCGGGGATGTCGGGCAAGAAGGGCAGCAGCTCGGGCCGGGCCAGAGGTCCCGGCAGGAAGCGCCCACCGAAGATGCGCCGCTGCTCACTCGCCGACTCTCGCTTGAAGAGGAAAGCCGGCCGCATCCGCACCACCCGCGTTCCGGGGTGCTCGTGCTCGAACGAGTCGAGCGCGCGTTCCAGATAAGCCTTCTCACGGCAGTACGCGGCATCCGGCCAGCCGTGGGTCGGCCACGACTCGTCCACTGCGTGATCCTTGGGGCCCGGTGAGTAGGCGCCTACCGAAGATGCGTGCACCAGCGTCGGCACCTTCGCCGTGGCCACCGCCTCGAAGACCCGGATGCCGCAGAGCACGTTCGTGCGCCAGGTCGCGGCTGGATCATGCGTGGGCTGGAATGCCCATGCCAGATGGACGACGGCATCGGCACCTTCGAACTCCCTGGTCAAATCCGTCTCGTCGGACGCCAAGTCCACAGCTGACCACTCTGTCTTGGCAGGCGACCAATCGGGGACGCGGCGGGCCATGCCCAATATCGAGCCGACGTGTGCGTCTTCCGCGAGTAGGCATACCAGGCTGGTTCCCACATTGCCGGTAGCGCCGGTGATGACGATCCTAGGGCCGGATTCGCTGCTCATTTTCGGCTCCTTTCAAAGAAGATCTGAGCCCTTCGCCCGACGTCCGCGTCACGCCACGCTCCCCTTCAGGGCAGCGGTGTGCCGCCCGTGGCGTTGACGATCTCCGCGGTGATGAAACTTGCCCGCGGTGAGGCGAGGAAGACATAGGCGGGGGCCATTTCGGCGGGCTGGGCAGGCCGTCCGAGGGGCGTCTTCTTGCCGAACTCGGCGGTGTCCGGCAGTGTCGCCGGAATCAGCGGCGTCCATACGGGCCCGGGGGCCACGGCGTTGACGCGGATGCCGTCGGAGGCCACCATCTGCGCGAGCCCCTGGGTGAACGTCACGATGGCGCCCTTTGTCATCGCGTAGTCGAGCAGGTGGGGACTCGGCTTGTACGCCTGTACGGACGTGGTGTTGATGATGGAGCCGCCCGCGGGAATGTGCGGCAGGGCCAGCTTGCACAGCCAGAACATGCCGTACAGGTTCGTGCGCACGACGCGGTCGAACTGCTCGGTCGAAATGGCAGAGATCCCGTCCGGCTGGGACATCTGGTAAGCGGCGTTGTTGACCAGGATATCGATCCGGCCGAACTCCGCGACGGCGAGTTCCACCAAGCGGCGGCACTGCTCCTCCTCACGGATGTCGCACGGCACCGCGACCCCCTTGCGTCCGGCGTCGTCGACCAGCCGCGTGGTCTCGTGAGCTTCCTCGGCCTCCTCCGGAAGGTGTGTGAAGAGGACGTCTGCGCCTTCGCGGGCGTAGGCGAGCGCCACTGCCCGCCCGATGCCGGAGTCGCCGCCGGTCACCACCGCCTTGCGGTCCAGGAGAAGGAGGCTGCCTTCGTACGAGTCCTCGCCGTGGTCGGGGGGCGGATCCATGGGCCCGGTCCAGCCAGGGTGCTCCTGATCCTGTTGCGGGAGGTCAGGGCGGGGGTGCTTGTCCGTGGGGTCTTCAGGCATGGGGGTGTACCTCCCTTGTCAGGTAGGTGCGTCGAAGGAGGTGGTGAGCGCCGCGCGGCGCGTTTTGGACGATGACCTTGCGTAGGTCGACTCACCCGCGTTGTACGACATGGCTGACGAGTTCCACGAGGGGTTTGGGCGAAACGGTTCGGCTCCGTGGCCGTACGTCGTGGCGCGGGCCCAGGAGGTGGGAAAAGTGGCGTCAGCGGAACCCGCCTGAACTGCGGCGTTGGGAGAAATTCGAATCAGCAAGGACCACGCCACCGATGACCGCCCGGAGCCGCGCTCTGGGTGGCGTCGCTGTCGCCGTGACCCGCGAGATCCGCCCTTGCCACGCGTTCGTGCGGAACGGCAGCGACGTTCGGATCAAAGGAGCGGACGGAAGTCGGAAGATCGATTTTCGGAGAGTCACCATTCGCGCAGAGCATTCGGGCCGGTTGGCTTTTTGGAGAGCCGGGTACTCGGCGCTCATGATGACGACACACAGCGCAGCTCATAACCTGGCTATTCCGGACGCGGCCATAGGGACGATCGTCGCCTTCGTCGGAGGTCTCGTCATCGTCGGCGTGTTGATATGGGCGGTCCGGTTGGGTGTGAAGGTGCAGCGGCGGGAGCCGAGGCGGCCCAGGCCGGACGAGCAGCCCAAGGTGCCGGATTCCGGCCCGGTCCGGGAAGTCCGCGAGGTGCGGGAGCCGGACGACGTGCCACAGGCCGCCGACGAGAGTGAGCGGCTGAGGCCGCACAACCTCCACGCTTCGGGAAGTAAACGCAGCGAGAACCAGGACGTTCCTCGATAGGCACCCGCCCCCAGGGGCTTCTTCGGAAGCGGCGGCCCTGGCAGGACGTGACCAGGTGGGAAAATGAGCCGATCCGGCGACGCCCACGCCCACGCCGACCAGGACTCCCGGGCCGACGCGTACGATGCCACCCCTTACCTGCCGAAACGGGGCGGCCTCCCCGCGCTCCGACGTGCGGCGGCGGAGTGCCGCGGCTGCCCCCTCCACGAGAACGCCACCCAGACCGTCTTCGGCAAAGGCGCAGCCACACGTGTTACTCGCCGATATCGAGGGGACCGGTTCGTAGCCGAGACACGGCAGCACGTGTGCGCAGTGGCCGTACGCTCCACCAGGTCGCCGCGGAAAGCCAAGGAGCTGAGGGGCGATGACCGATCTGCTGGGCACGCTGCCCGCGCAGGAGGCCGCACTGCTGCGCGAGGCACGGCCGGGCTGGGAGCTGGCCGCGGATCCCATGCTCGCCACGCTCAGCGACAAGCGGGACTTCCCCGGCGAGTGGATCTTCGAGCGGAAACTGGACGGTATCCGTGTCCTCGCCGTCCGCGACGGGAACGGTGTCACGCTGTTCTCCCGCACCGGCAGACGCCTGAACGCCACGTATCCCGAGATCGTCGACGCGCTCGCCGCGCAGCTGCGCAAGGACTTCACCGTCGACGGCGAGCTCGTGGCGTTCTCGCACGGCCGCACGGATTTCGCCCGCCTCCAACAGCGTATGGGGCTGAGCAGGCGCCGGGACATCGAAGCGAGCGGTGTCGCCGTGACGTACTACGTCTTCGATCTCCTGCGGCTGGAGGGCGCGGACACGAGGTCGCTGCCGCTGCGCACCCGAAAGTCCCTGCTGCGCCGTGCCCTGACTTGTCGCGCCCCGCTGCGTATGACGACCCACCGGAACGAGGGCGGCGCGGAACTGCTGGCCGACGCCTGCGCTCGCGGCTGGGAAGGCCTGATCGCCAAACGCGCGAACAGCCGCTACCGGCCGGGCCGTTCCGCGGACTGGCTGAAGCTCAAGTGCTCGCTGGGCCAGGAGTTCGTCATCGGCGGCTTCACCGAACCGGGCGGCAGCCGGGTCGGTTTCGGTGCGCTGCTGCTGGGCTACTACGAGGGCGACCGCCTCCGCTACGCGGGCAAGGTCGGCACCGGCTTCGACCGCCGCACCCTCCTCGGCCTGCGCGCCCGTCTCGATGAACTGAGCACCTCCGAGCCCCCGTTCGCCGACCGCGTTCGCGAAGTGCGTCCCCACTGGGTCGAGCCCGCTCTCGTCGGGCAGATCGCATTCACCGAGTGGACCCGAGACGGCATGCTGCGCCACCCACGCTTCGTCGGCCTGCGCGACGACAAGCCCGCGGGGGACGTCGTCCGAGAAGGTCCCTCCGCGCTCACCGCGGAATGAACGGACTCAGGGCGGAGTGAACGGACTCACGGGCCGAACCGACTCGCGTGCCGCCATCGACGCACCCGGACACGGCGACCGGTGTCGATCCGCGGTCGCGCGGCACCTCCGGGCAGGTGGCGCGCGCCCGACGGCCGCCCGGTTGGCCGGCCCGCCGCGGGTCGCCGAGAGCGTGCCGGCCAGCGGGGCGCGAGTGGGGCCTCACGGGACGCCGGGGCGGTCACGGGGGGCGAACCGGGGGTCGCTCCCGCAGGGCCGGGGAAGCGAGGACCGGGACAGTCGGTGGCGCGGAAACCCGGCCCTCGCTGCTGCTGATGCTGGTCGGCGCTTGAGCAACGGGCATTCCGTCCTCCGCGAACGTTCGATCACGCCGTCCTGCACCGCCGTGCGGCTTCAGCTGTCCTTGCCGCGGCCGGAGAGTGCGTCGCGCATGCGGTCGACCATTCCGACGCCTGGGGCGAGGAGTTTGTTGGCGGGCGGCTTGTCGGGAGCGGACGGGTGAGGACGTGTGGGTGCGGTCTTCTTGGCCTGGCGGACTTTGTCGCCCAGCTCGTTCAGAACCTCAGCGGAACAGGAGTCACGCAACCGGGGGAAGAGGTTGCCCTCCTCGTCGGCGATATGCGTCCTGATCTCCGTCATCAGCTGGGCGATCAGCCGGTCGAATTCGGGGTCGTCCGCCTGGCACCGTTCCAGGTCCTTCATGGTGCGCTCGGCCGTGGCGTGGTCCTCCAGCTCCCGGTCGGCGAGTGCATCGCCGCCGGGAACGTGCGTGCGGACCGCCGGGTAGAGATAGGCCTCCTCCGCGACCGAGTGCCGGACCAATTCGATGGTGGCCTGGTCCGCGTACAGCTTTCGCTGCGGATCGCCGGGAGGCAATTCCTCGAGATGGGTGAACAGCTCCTCCACTTCCTGGTGGTCAGTGGTCAATTCAGCGATGACATCTCCGCCGTGTCCCATTCACTTGCTCCTTTGTGTGTGGTGACGTGGCCTTTTCGGTCTTGCAAAGGCTCTTCTGGACGCCAGTGAAACTCCTCGGGGCCTGCCCCCGGCGCATTGCCGCACGTGCGGGCGCGGCGACTCGGCGATGTGGCCGAAGCCACTTCTTTTCCGTGGTCTGCGTCATTTCCCTGCCGGAAGCCAAGGACTACCGTCTTACCGTCTGTCTCCACGCTCCCCAGTAATTCGGACGGTCCAGTGCTCGCAGATCTCTCCCCGCTCATCGCAGCGACCGCTCAGTGGCTGACGTGTTCCTATCCGTCGGGCGAGAGCGCAATGGACCGCGTTCTTTCCGAGGCGCAGGCCCGGCAGGCCGTGACCGTCGCGGCATGGCTGCGCTATCCGACGCCGATGGACGCCGAGCTGGTCGTCATGGCCGGGCCCCGGGGCTCCGCGCGGCTTGACTGGGTCACCGGCGCGGATGGGGGAGCGTATAAGCCCGCAGCCGACGCCGCGGGCGGCCAGGCATGGCGCACCTGGGTGGACGAGGTCGTGGCGAGCTGGGCCGGGTGCCTGCTTATCGACTCCGAGCTGGCCGATAAGGCGGTCGCCGCGCTCGCGGAAGGCAGCCGTACGAGCGGAGTTCCGGTCGACTTCCGGCGTTTGGTCGCACCCGGCGACCGCGATCGGGAGGCAGCCGCCCTGCTGCGCCATCCGGACCTCCTCGCGCCTATAGCCGAACTGCACCGGGAAGGCCTCCTCGACCTTCTTGCGCCGGGACGGGCGCTGACCGCCTGATCCGTGACACCGGGCTGGTTGAAGGAGGCAGTCAGGATCTGCCGTCGATGGAGCGGTCGGCCGCACGAATACGGGCCGCCCGACAGGGCGAGCCGCGCGCCCTCGGGGAGAGCGGACCTGTTCAGCTCAGGCTGGTGGGCGGCCGAGCCCGGCGCCCGTACGGCGTACGGGCCGCCGCGGTCTCCGCGGACCGGCGGACTTCAACGGTGCGCGAACGGCCGGCGGCGGGTGATCAGCGGCCGAGCGCCCTTTGCAGCTGCTCCTTGTTCATGGAGGATCGGCCGTCGATGTTGCGCTTCTTCGCTTCCTCGTAGAGCTGGTCCTTGGTCGGCCCCTGAGCACCCCCGTGCGAGCGTTCTCCACCGCGTTGGGAGGCGGACTTCGGATCGTGGGTGGATGTCTTGCTGGAGCTCTTCGCCTCGCCGGAACGGGCACGCTCCTTGTTGACCGTGCGGGACGCGATCTCCTTCGCTCGACGCTGGGATTCGCCCCGCTCTTCGGCGCTTTCCTTGATGTGCTCGTACTGCCGTTCGCGCTTCTTGTCCGATCCTGCGGGCATCGCGTCGTCCTTTCCTCGGGCAGTGGCTGATCGGCGGCTTCGTTCGGCAGGGTCGAGCCGAGCTTTCGAGCCTCTCAGTCGGTGGACAGGGCCTGGAGCAGGTCACCCACCTTGGGGTCGGGGAGGGCGCGGGCCACATCGGCCTGGGCGACTATGCCGACCAGGTCATGCCCGTCGATGACAGGGAGACGGCGGACCTTGTGTTCCGACATCGTGCGCAGGATCTCTTCCGCGTCGTCGTCCGCTCCGATCGTCACCGCTTCGCCCTGGGCGAGTTCGCCTGCCGAAGCGGCGGACGGGTCCTTGCCCGCTCCCAGGACCTTCACCACGATGTCGCGATCCGTCAGCATGCCCTTGAGCTTGTTGTCGGTGCCGCAGATGGGCAGTGCTCCCACCCCGAGCTCGGTCATCTTCCGCGCCGCCTCAAGGACACTGGCGTCCGCGCCGATGCACTCTGCGCCGGGTGTCATGATCTCTCGAGCCTTCGTCATTGTTCCGCTTCCTCATCTGGCTTTGCGGGCCCCTGGTGTGTTGTACCTGGAACGAGGGGGGCCTAGTGGACGGTCCACGAGTCCCCGCACCGCGGATCGCATAAACCGCGGTGGCGAACCCTCTGAAGAATGGACGCGGTCGGTCGGCGGCTGCCCATTCGGACGCGCAGTGATGTCGCCTGGCGCGGCCGGAGGGCGCTGGTGGGGGTACGCACGACCCGGTTTTCGGCGTCCTGACGCTGCTCGGCGGCCTCGCCCCGATCAACCCGGTCTGGGCATACGGCCCCTACCGCCCGGACCAGGTGTCGACCGGTCACCGAGTCCGGCGCGCGGCAAGTCCAAGGGGGTGCTGTCCGGCGCCGCCGAGACCATCTCCGAAGCTTTCACACAGGTACCGATTGCGGCGGCGATGCCCGCGAGGTAGCCGCGCGACAGCGGCCGCTCGCGGGGCACGAGGCGCCACGCGCCCGGGTCCGTCGCTTCGAAACCGACGGCCTGGTGAAACGGCGAGGTCGGTGCTGTGACCGCATAGGTTCGCGGGTTGGCGGTTAGGTGGGAGGTGAGGAGTCGCCCGACCCTGAGCGCGGCGCCAAGCTCCACCGCATCGAGCAGGTGCTGGACTGCTTCCCGGACCGGGTTCACCCCGACCTCCGCCTCCTGGGCCAACCGCATCGAGGCGGACTTCGGCCTGCTGCGGCAGTTCACCCTGGCCGACTCCCACCACTACAGCCATCCCGCGCAGACCCAGGCCCTGCACCGCTACCTGCGCCGGCGCCACGCCGACGCAGGTAGCGTCAAAGTGCTCGCTGCCCAGCGCAAGGAACGCGCCCGCATCCGCAGCGAGAAAGGCATCCGCTGGGGAGGCCGGCCGCTTCCAACAGCAGCTTGATCAGACAGGAACTTCAAATATGAGTTCGAGGCCATCGTTTTCGTCCCATTGCTCTCCGACCCGCACGAAGCCGAACCCGGAAGTCGTGGCCAGAGATGCGGTGTTGTCAGGACTGATCGTCACCCGCGCGGTCCTGACTCGGGCTTCGGCAACGGCCCGATCCACCAATGCGGTCAGCATCGCCCTGGCGTAACCCTGGCGACGGTAGACGGGGACCACCGAATAACCGAGCTCCACCATGCCCGCCTCATCCGGCGGCCCATGGAACCCGGCATACCCCACGACGGCACCTTCCGGCTCGGCTACCACGATCTGCGTGAGCCACCCCGCGCAACCCGGGTCCGAGGTCAGCTGATTGACCCGATACTGCCACACCCACTTTGCCCTGTCGGTGACGAAGTACTCGGTGAGAGCGACACCTGCTTCGGCACTGGCTTGAGCCAGGTCGTCCTTCAGCAAGGCGATCATGGCCGTGCTCGATAACTCAACAAATCGTACGGACTTCGGGCTCGTGGAGGCCGGGGTCCGGCGCTCGGCTTTGTCTGTCACGGCGTGAATCGTCGTGGAGAGTCCGGGACGTGTCCAACTGTTTTCGCAGTGGCCGATGCAGGCCCCGACCAGATTCGACCCCATCCACTCGTCCCTACCTGCGCCCCGGTGAACCTTCCCGGTCGGAGCACTGGACAACCTGCGCTCCATCACGCGCACCCTGAACTACGCCATCGACAGCAAGGGGCTCGAAGACCTGCCCGGCTTCCTCCGCTCCCGTTTCAGGTCCCTGCTTCGCCCGTTGTCCTGTTGGCGTTCGGGTGCGTCCTCGCCCAGCCGCAGGGCATTGAAGTCGCCGTACGGCACGCCCATCATCTCTGCCCGACCGCCCGTCCGCCGCCAGGTTCGGCAGGCACGGGCAAGCATCAAGCAGCGAAGCGCACCTGCACGCTGCCCCTATGGAGCTCCGGTCACTCCCGGTCGGCAAAGACGCTGGTATCCAGGCGTGCCAGGAGGTCCGCGGGGTCTCGGTACACCGCGCAAGCGCCGACTGCCTCCAGGTCTGCACGCGGGATCCCGCCGGACAGCACCGCTACGGGGGCTACGCCGTCTCGTACGGCGGCTTTCATGTCCCAGACGGTGTCGCCGACGAACACGGCCCGTTCGCTCGGTACGCCGGCGAGTTCCCTGGCCTGTTCGACGGGGTCGGGGGCGGGTTTGCCGTCGGCGACGTCGTCCGCGCAGGCTGATCCGAGGATGACGTCGTCCGCGTCGATGGCACTTCGTAGCGCGGCGAGTTCCGCGCCGCTCGCCGAGGTGGCCAGTACGATCGCCCAGCCTCGCGCGGCCAGAGCGCGCAGCAGGTCGCCCGCCGAGTCCAGTGACGGCAGTCGCTCGAAGTACGTCGCGTAGAGGGCGTGGTGGGCCGCGGTGAGCTGCTCGTCGTCGTCAGGGTCTCGGTCGTCGCCGAGCAGGTGGTCGATCAGGTCGCCGCCGCTGAGGCCCACGGCCCGGTGGATCTCATGCATGGGGATGTGGTGGCCGGCCTGCCGGAAGGCCTCCCACCAGGTGACGACATGCAGGTGATTGGTGTCGACAAGTGTTCCGTCGACATCGAAGATCGCAGCACGTTCCGTGGTCATCTCAGGTGTCCTCGGCCCTTCACAGTTCGCGCAGGGCGGGAAGCAGCTTCTGCTGGGCCCACTCCAGGTACGGTTCCTGGTGGTCGCCGCCGATCTGGACGAGTGCGACCTCGGTGAACCCCGCATCGACGTAGGTGGATACGGCCTCGATGACGGCGTCCACGTCGTCGCCGCAGGGAATGGACCGGGCCACGTCCTCGGGCCGTACGAACTGGGTGGCACCGGCGAATCCGGCGGGTCCGGGCAGTTCGGAGTTGACCGGCCAGCTGCCGCCGAACCAGCGGAACTGGTCGTGGGCGCGGGCGATCGCCGCGTCGCGGTCGGTGTCGTAACAGATCGGCAGTTGGCCGACCTTGGGCTTGCCCGCGCCGCCGTGCCGATCGAACGCGGAGATCAGTGCCTGCTCGGGTTCAGTGGCGATCACAAGGTCGGCGAGATGACCGGCGAGTTCGCACGAGCGGTCACCGGAGACGGCGACACCGATCGGCGGGGGCGTGTCGGGCAGATCCCATAGTCTGGCGTTCTGGACGTCGAAGTGGACACCATGGTGGTTGACGTTGTCTCCCGTGAAGAGCGAGCGGATGATCTCCACCGCCTCCTCCAGCATCTCCAGCCGGACGTGCGCGGCGGGCCATCCGCCTCCCACCACATGCTCGTTGAGGTTCTCCCCGGAGCCGAGTCCCAGGCGGAAGCGTCCCTGGGAGAGGAGTTGCATGGTGGCGGCCTTCTGGGCAACCACCGCCGGGTGGTAGCGGGTCGTCGGACACGTCACGTACGTCATCAGGGGAATGCGTCCGGTGGCCTGCGCGGCGGCGCCGAGTACGCTCCATGCGTATGGGGCGTGTCCCTGGGATTCCAGCCAGGGGAAGTAGTGATCGGATGTGACGGAGAAGTCGAAGCCGGCGCGCTCGGCGCCGCACACATGGCCGACCAGCTCCCGCGGGCCGGCCTGCTCGGTCATCATCGTGTACCCGATCTGCACCATGTCGCTCTTCTCCTCGTGGTCGGGGGCCGCGCAGGCGCGCAGGGCGCCGCGAAACGCGGTCTCCGTGTCAGTACCGCTTCCCCTGGAGCTGCAGGTCGACCTCCTTCTCCTGGTCTCCCGACGCCGTGCCCCGCTCGTCTACGGCGAAGGCTGCTCTCAGGGCTTCGCAGAGTTGGTCCACGGCGACGTAGCCGCCCTGCAGCGTGGCGCTGAGCGAACCCTCCAGCGGGGTGGGCCCAATGGGTACGCGCTTCTGCGTCGGCTCGAACTCCGCGGTCCACACGGCAGGGCGGTCCCCCGGCTGCTCATGGGGCACGACGTCGGCGGGCCGATCGATGGGGAACGCCGTCCGCAGGACGTCGAAGACGGTGGCAGCGTCCTGCTTGGACGCTCCGGTGAGAGACACAGTGACCATGGGGGTCACACTCCTTTCGGCTGAGGTACGACGGTGTACTTCGGGTCCTCCGCGGAGGCGATGCCCGCCGTGAGGACCCCGAAGCGGGTGCAGACCGAACCCGCCAGCAGTGCGAGCCCACCCGGATACGGCCGCCCCGGCCACGCGCCGGCGGTCGGCTCCGGTCAGCTGTAGGCAGACGGGCCAGTCGCTGACCCAGGTGCGTACACCCATGACGTGTCCTCTCGGGCGGCCGGACTCCTGTCGACAGTCGCGGGCATCCCTCCCAGCGTCACCCGTCGGGGCTCCCGCGGCGCGCGGAGCGTCAGGCGGGCGGTTCGTCGGGCATGGGATGCCCCGGACGTCGACTGCGGTCAGGGCTGCGCGGCGGGGGCGGGAGCGAGTAGGCAGCCGCCGTCGGCGAAGAACGCGGCGCCGGTCGAGTGTCCCGCGTCGTTCGACGCGGAACAGTATGAGGCTGCTGATCTCGTTCGGCCCGACGCGGGATCGGCTGGTGGTTGACGCTGACGATCAGCTCGCCGGTGGCGGGGTCGTAGGCCAGCGGGGTCCCGCTGACGCCGGGGGGTAAGCCGTTGACACGGTGTTTCTCCCGGCCGAGCTCATTCACGGTGATCTTGGTGAACCCGCGGACCAAGAGGTCAGCGCCGACCTCTCCCAGGGCCTCCACGACGTCGGGTTCTTCCCCACCCCGAACGCCGTCACCTACCGGGTCGGCGAAGCCATGGCGCTGGAGACTCAAACGTGCCGTCACCACACCTCAGGCCCGCCGCCGTGCCACTCGATGACCGGCGAGTCCGCCACATCGATCTCATCCATACCAGCCCAGCCCGCCCGCCGCATGATCTCGGACAAGTCACGCAGACTGCAGGCCGCCCCCATGGGCTCCCCGTCCACGCGCACTTGGCGCCCCTCCCCCTGGACGGGTGGGCAAACGATCACGGAACGCTCGGTCATTCGGCAAGCATCGCTCGCAGCCACAGCCCGCGCATCCGGACGTAGCCCTGTCGCGCTCGATGCCTTCGCCGAGGCGGCCGAGGGCCGACGGGGTCTCATCAACGCTGTCCAGGGCGAGTGGCGTCCTCGGCAAGCCGGGCGTGCTCCTCTCCACCGACCGCCCGGTGAACGGCAGCGGCCGGCGGCACGGGGCTCTCGACGCCGATCACTCACGGCCCGCCAGAACGACCTCTCAGTGAACGAGCGCCTTGCGCAGCCCGGGCTTCGATGCATCGGCCCACGCAGTCGGCAGTTCCCGTTCGCGCCCTTCGGCCACGGCTTGCTCCTGGCCGTACAACAGGCCCCAGGTGAAACCGGGCTCTCCTGCCGCGTGCGCCGCCAGGGCCAGGTGCCGGAGGGCGTCCCGCGCCACGACGCTGTCCTGATGGTCCCCGAGCACCTTCTGCACGGCCTTGACGCGCTTGCCGAGCCGCTTGGCGGGTTTGCCGAGCGAGGCGCGCGCCGGTTCGGTGGCATACCGCGTCTTCTTCGCCGCCTTGCGGGCCTGATGGAGGGCCGCGTCGCGTTCCGTCCCCGGGGAGAGCTCCAGCGCGTGTGCTACCCGGCCGGCCAGCTGGTCGTACTCCTTGAGGGTTGCCTTGACCATCACTTTCTCCGGCTTGCGAGCGGCTTTACGACGCAGCGGGGGCTGCAGCGTGAGCGTGGCCAAAGAATTCAGAAGGGCCAGGTAACGGGGTGAGAGCAGGGCGTCGAGGGTGCGCTGCCGCGCCTCGGAGGTGCGGGAGACGTTCCACACCTGCAACCGGGCTTCGACGGGCCCAAGGACCAGCTCTCGGGGCGAGGCCCCGACGTGCGCGCCGAGCCGTTCCATGAGGACCTCCTGGTCGCGTTCGGCGCCCAGCTCGCCGCCCAGCCACTTGAGCTCCTCGCGGATCGGATCGGTGACCTCACGCTCCAGCACCGCTCGGTAGGAACGCAGGGTGCTGCGCAGTCGACGGCAGGCGACGCGCATCCTGTGCACCGAGTCCGGCAGGCCGCGACGTACCGCGGGATCGAGGTCAACCAGGGCGTGGACCTGCCCGTCCACGTACCTGAGGACCTCTTCGGCGGCCGAGCCGGGTACGACGGACTCGGCACGCGTGTCCGGCAGGTGCGGCGCTCCCGTTCCTGTTTCCTCCAGGGCCCGGCTCAGCTTGGACGGACTGTCCGCACGGTCGATGCCGTTCTTGCGCAGGGCCTTGTCCACGAGGTCGAGCAGCAAGGGATCGGCGTCCTCGGCGAGCTCGACCTCCATCTCGGTCCATGAGGCCCGTGTGGTCGATGAGGCCCGTGTGGTCGTGGCGAGCAGGGACTCGGCGCGGACCGCGTCGAGGCTCAGCTCGGCGAGGACCCCGCCTTCGGAATCGACGAGGTGCCGTGTGCTGCGGGTGGACCAGATACGGACAACTGGCCTCAGCTCTCCCCCTCGGGTGCGGGAAAGGGCCAAGTCACGCAGGGTGTCCGGAACCGTGTCGGACAACGGGGCCTGCACCTCCTCCCGGCTGTCCCCGGACGTGGGCAGTTTGAGTTGCCAGCCCGCGTCAGCCCCGCCGGTCCTTCGCCGGAGCGTTGCCGACGTGCCGGCCAGGCGCAGGTCGTCTGTGTCGTAGTACACGGCGTCCAGTTCGTCGAGGCCCTTTCCCACGACCGATGCAATGCCGGCCACGCTGGTGAGTTCCGGCAGCCATGAGGTGTCTTGGGCCGACGGGGCTTCGTACTTTCGCTCTGTCTCTCGCTTCGAATGGGTCATACCGGCCGCGTGCACGCCTCAGCGCTGCTCAAACACTTGTGAGGCAACATATGCAGCAGACCCTCTCGGGCCAGGGAAAGCGTCTCGGCAGCGCCGTAGACGGCGACGGCGGAGCGGAAAAGCGGTGAACAAGGGAAGTATTTTGATTATTTTTGCAAACTTCCTTTCGGACCTGGCAGTGGATTTCGACGAGGGCGAGGTGCTGGCGCAGTGGGCACAGCAGGCGCCGCGCAAGGCGTGGCTTCTGCGGCCCGGAGACGTGCTGGTGAGTCCCGTACCTCTGGGAAGGCAGTTCCTGGAATATGTGACCGGTCTGACGGGGGTGCCCAGCGAGAGCGTGACGGTGATCGCGGTGCCGCCGGTCGGTGCCGTCCCCCTGGCGCAGGCGGTGCGCCAGGCTGGGCTCACCGACCGACTACAGGCTCTTGCCGACGAACCGGGTGCCGTCCTGCTGCCGACAGCGCTGGATGTGTCGGCGGTCGGCTTCGCGCGGGATCTCGGCCTCACGGTCCATCCCTACCCCACGGTTGACGACGCCGCAGCCGCGCTGAAGATGACCAGGCTGCTGAACACGAAGGCCGGGTTTCGCGAGGTGGCCGAGCGCCTGGCGATGCGTTTGCCGGCGGGGCGGGTGTGCCGACGCCCTGAGGTGGACGGGGTCGTACGCGAGTTTCTGGGGCAGTACGAGCGAGTGGTGATCAAGCCCGACCGCTCTGCCGGAGGTCACGGGATGCGCTTCATCGCGCGCGGCGACCTGGAAGGCGGGGCAGCCTTGGAGCTGGATGTGATCGGTGGTCCCGCGGGGACGTGGGTGGTGGAGGAGTACGTGGACGTGGCCGCGTCGGTCAGCATCCAGCTGGAGACCACCACCTGCGGGACGCGAGTCCTGTTCAGCGGTGCGATGCGCACAGCTCGGGGCTCCTTCACGGGATATGTTTCGCCGCTGCCGCCTTCCTGCGCGCACGTGGCCGGGGAGTTGGAGCAGTGGGGACTCCATCTGGGCCGCCACTTGGCCGGCCACGGCTACGCGGGGCCGTTCGGAGTGGACGCGCTGGTGAGTACGGACGGCTCGGTGTATGCCGACGAGAGCAACATCCGCCGTACCGCGACCACGACGCCCCACGCGATGGTCACCCGGCTGACGGCGGGGACGGCGGTCGCCCGGCCGGCATGGTCGGTGTCCACGGGGTATACACGACGGCCCTTCTCCTTCGAAGAAGCCCTCGCCCGGCTACGGGAACAGCGCCTCGCCTTCGACCCGGCGCGCGGTGAAGGCGTCGTCCTCTACGCGGATGCGCCGTCGGATGGCCGTTCCTGGCGCTACGCGGTGATCTCTGCCGACGCCGACGGCGTAGCTGAGTGGGATGCCCGGCTGTCCCGAGCCATGGAATTCGAATCGACCTGACCAGGTACCTGCGCGCGGTAGCCGGCGAGCGAGCCCGATCGGCCGGGGTGCACGGCCACCGGCCAAGCGCTGACGGCCGCCGCGACCATGGCGAGAGCCAGATGAGCGCTCACGGGCCCTTCCTCGGGGAGAGCGGGCTGCCCGTCGGCGTCCGCAGAGCTGGGGTGAGGCCGGCCGAATGGTCACCCGGGCCAGGTGCCGGTCAGGCGGCGGGCTACTACGGCGCCGCCTCGGTCGACCGCGGCCTTGACTCCGGCGAAGATCGCGCCCTGCAGGACAGCCGCCGACAGGGTCTCGCGCCAGTCGCGCTGCTCGTCGGTGGCGTCGGGGGCGTCCTCTTCGTGCCCGAGCTTCTTCCAGACCTGCTTGAACACTTTGCCGGCCAGCACGCCGCTCACGGTGCCCAGAACCAGCCCCACAGGCTTGTAGACGATCTTCGAGGCTTTCATCGCCGCCTCCCGACACGACGTACGACCGGCAGTGCGATCAGCGTTGTCGTGCTGATCGGTTACCCGAGTACCCCCGACGCCTCGCCTCACCGGTCGTCAGAGCAATCGTCGCCGAAGGATCGTGGTGTGGTGCGGTGCGCCCGGAGGGAAAGCAGGAGCTGTCCGGGCGTTCCCGGACGTCTTCCGGCGGCACCCACTCCCGCGGCGGGCGACGCCGCTCATACAGCTGCTTGGCGACCCCGTTGGTCAGCACCTCGGCCGCTGCCCTCGCGGCCACGCCGGCGGCAGCAGCCCTCAGGCCGAGCCGGCCATCGACAGCGGCCATCGTCCCAGCCGCCGCCCACCACAGCTTGGTGCGCTCGGCCGACTCCTCCAGCGCGAGGCCGCCTGGCCGCAGCCAGGTCGCCCCCACGCGATCGCCCGCCTGGCCGGCCGACGATCCCCCTCGCCCAGCGCACCCGCCACGCGCACGTGCTCCTCCACTCAGGACCCGAGGCGGCGGCGGTCCTGCTCGTCCCACTTCCGGGTGTCGCGCGGCTGGACGTAAGGCTCATCCTCGGCAGGAAGGCCGCCGGCGATGGCGCGCTGGCGTGCCAGCTCCGCGTCGAACTCCAGGCCGAGCAGGATCGCCAGGTTGGTGATCCACAGCCACACCAGGAAGACGATCACCCCGGCGACGGTTCCGTAGATCTTGTTGTACGAGGCGAAGTTGGCTACGTAGAGCGCGAACCCGGCGGAGGCGATCATCCAGATCAGCAGCGCGAGGAGGCTGCCGGGAGTGATCCAGCGGAAGCCGCGGACCTTCGCGTTCGGGGTCGCCCAGTACAGGATCGCGATCATGACGGTGACCAGGACCACCAGCACCGGCCACTTCGCGATCGACCATGCCGTCAGCCCCGCGTCGCCGACCCCGAGCGCGGTGCCTGCCTGCCGTGCGAGACCGCCGGTGAACACGACGATCAGCGCGCTGATCACGGCCATCACCATCAGCACCACGGTCACCCCGACCCGCACCGGCAGCACCTTCCACACCGGACGGCCCTCGGGGATGTCGTAGACCGCGTTGGCGCTGCGGATGAACGCGGCGACATAACCGGACGCCGTCCACACCGCGAGCATCAGGCCCACAATCGCCATGACCGAGCCCAGCCCGGCGTTGCCCTGCATCTGCTGCACCGCGTTGCGCAGGATGTCCTGCGCGGGGCCCGGAGCGAGCTTTTGGATGTTGTCCAGTACCTGCTGCGTCGCCGACTGTCCGACGATGCCCAGCAGCGACACGAGCGTGAGCAGCGCGGGGAACAGCGCCAGGATCCCGTAGTAGGTCAGGGCCGCTGCCCGGTCGGCCAGTTCGTCCTTCTTGAACTCCTTCAGGGTGCCTTTCAGCACCGCCCCCCAGGAGCGTCTGGGCAGGTCGGTCGGACTCTCCGGCGCCCGCCGCTCCACCTGCTCATCCGGCCCGGCGGCGGCCGGAGCCTGTACGGTCTCGCTCTCCCGGTCGGCCGCGAGGCGCCCGCTGTGCCGTCCATGCCGCATCAATGTCCGTACCATTCCGCACGGGTATCCGGCCAGGCGCTGCCCATGCGCGGATGTGTGGCATATCGGACTTTTCTTCTCTGTGCGGTCGCGGGACGGCTCTGTCGCACTCCTCGGAGGTGATCTCGTCGAAGGGGGCGAAGGCACTGGTGAACGCGGAGTTGATCCGGACGTCGATGGGGTCGAAGGACTGCTCGGCGGCCTCGGTGGCCGTCTCGACCTGGTGCGCGTCGGCGGTAGCGGCGACTTGGACGGGCGGCCGCCGAGGGATTCCACCTCCTTCGCGGCGCCCTCCGGACCGGCCCGACCGCGAGCGATCAGCACAAGGTTGGCGCCGCGCTCGCCGTAGAGGCGGGCGGTGGCGCGGCCGATGCCGGCGCTGGCTCCGATGATGGCGACGGTCTCGGGCATGGTCCTCGCCGGCTGTCTTACTATGCTCACTTCATGCCGGAAGCCGGGAGTAAGGGCGCACCGTCATTGACGGGACGTTCGGGAGGCAGGGAGATCGGCAAGCCAGTCGAAAACTCCCCAGTTTCTCCCCAGGGCTGATCGCGGCAGACTCCCTAGAGCGTGAGCGTCTGGAGTTGATCGTGGATTATAAGGTCAAAGAGTCGGATGGCCTGGGAAAATGTTGACCGAGGTCACCGCAACCCGCTACGTCACACCCCTCCGGTCCGGCGGCTCCGTCCCCGGAGTCGTCGAGGCCGACGACCTGGGGACGTACGTCGTGAAGTTCACCGGTTCCGCGCAGGGCCACAAGGCGCTGGTCGCCGAGGTGATCGTCGGCGAGCTGGCGCGCGCCCTCGGGCTGCGGTTCCCCGAACTGGTCCTTGTGCACTTCGACCCGGCGGTCGCGGAGCACGAGCCGCACCAGGAGGTGCAGGACCTGCTGCGCGCCAGTTCCGGGCTCAATCTCGGCATGGACTATCTGCCGGGCGCGAAGGACTTCACCCCGGAGATCGCGGCGACCTTCCCCGTGGACCCGCTGGAAGCGGGCAAGGTGATCTGGCTGGACGCTCTCACCGCCAACGTGGACCGCACGGTGCACAGCTCGAACCTGATGATCTGGCCCACGTTCGGCATCGCGCCCCCGCGTCTGTGGCTGATCGACCACGGCGCCGCCCTCGTCTTCCACCACCGCTGGGACGCGTCCGCGCCGGACAAGGCGTACGACTTCCGGCACCACGCGCTCGGCGGCTACACCCCGGACACACGCGCGGCCGACGCCGAGCTGGCACCCAGGGTGACCGAGGAACTGCTGCGCGAGGTCACGGCCGAGGTGCCGGACGCCTGGCTGGCGGAGGAGCCCGGTTTCGCGACCCCGGACGAGGCGCGCGAGGCGTACGTCGGCTACCTCCTCGCCCGGGTGAAGGCGTCCGCGGCATGGCTGCCCACGGATTTCCCGAGCCGCGAACAGCTCGCAGCGGAAGAAGCGGATCGCGCGGCGAAAACCCAGCAGGGCCGACCGAACTGGCTCAAGCGGGTCCCTGACCTGCACGGCAAACCGGCGGCGGAACAGGATTGGTCGGTGCACCTCGGATGACCACGGAAAACACGCACAGGGTGCAGATCGAGTACTGCACCCAGTGCCGCTGGCTGCCGCGCGCCGCGTGGCTGGCCCAGGAGCTCCTCACCACGTTCGAGACCGAGCTGACGGAGCTGGCGCTCAAGCCCGGCACCGGCGGTGTCTTCGTCGTACGCGTCGACGACGAGGTCGTCTG
The DNA here is from genome assembly GCF_040652275.1 of Streptomyces sp. NPDC048275. Lineage (NCBI taxonomy): Bacteria > Bacillati > Actinomycetota > Actinomycetes > Kitasatosporales > Streptomycetaceae > Streptomyces > Streptomyces sp. NPDC048275. Next base: position 71,679 of record NZ_JBEZLR010000022.1, on the reverse strand, counting down.
GGACCGGCGGGAGCAGGGCTTCCCGGAGCCGACCGCGGTGAAGCGCCTCGTACGCGACCGAGTGGCCCCGGAAAAATCCCTGGGCCACTCGGAGAAGTGAGACCGGACCGGCTCAGCCGACCAGCTGCTCGTACGCCGGCAGGGTGAGGAAGTCCGCGTAGTCCTCGTCCAGCGCCACCTTCAGCAGCAGGTCGTGGGCCTGCTGCCAGGTGCCCGCCGCGAAGGCCTCCTCGCCGATCTCGGCGCGGATGGCGGCGAGCTCCTCGGCGGCGACCTTGCGGGCCAGCTCCGGCGTGGCCTTCTCGCCGTTCTCGAACTCCACACCCGCGTTGATCCACTGCCAGATCTGCGAGCGTGAGATCTCCGCCGTCGCCGCGTCCTCCATGAGGTTGAAGATCGCGACCGCGCCGAGGCCGCGCAGCCAGGCCTCGATGTAGCGGATGCCGACCTGGACGGCGTTGACCAGGCCGTTGTACGTCGGCTTGGCGTCGAGGGAGTCGACGGCGATCAGGTCACCGGCGGCGACGGAGACGTCCTCGCGCAGCCGGTCCTTCTGGTGGGGCCTGTCGCCGAGGACCGCGTCGAAGGACGCCATCGCGATCGGGACCAGGTCCGGGTGGGCCACCCACGATCCGTCGAAGCCGTCGCCCGCCTCGCGGTCCTTGTCGGCCTTCACCTTCTCGAAGGCGACCTTGTTGACCTCTTCGTCGCGGCGGGACGGGATGAACGCCGCCATGCCGCCGATCGCGTGCGCGCCGCGCTTGTGGCAGGTGCGGACGAGGAGTTCGGTGTACGCGCGCATGAACGGGGCCGTCATCGTCACCAGGTTGCGGTCCGGCAGCACGAACTTCTGCCCGCCGTCACGGAAGTTCTTGACGATGGAGAAGAGGTAGTCCCAGCGGCCGGCGTTCAACCCGGAGGCGTGGTCGCGGAGTTCGTAGAGGATCTCCTCCATCTCGTAGGCCGCCGTGATCGTCTCGATCAGGACGGTCGCGCGGACCGTGCCCTGCGGGATGCCGACGTAGTCCTGCGCGAAGACGAAGACGTCGTTCCAGAGCCGGGCCTCCAGGTGCGACTCCGTCTTCGGGAGGTAGAAGTACGGGCCCTTGCCGAGGTCGATCAGCCGCTGCGCGTTGTGGAAGAAGTACAGGCCGAAGTCGACGAGCGCGCCGGGGACGGGCTTGCCGTCGGCGTCGACGAGGTGGCGCTCGTTGAGGTGCCAGCCGCGCGGCCGCATGACGACGGTCGCCAGCTCGTCATTGGCCTTCAGGGCGTACGACTTGCCGGACTTCGGGTCGGTGAAGTCGATGCCGCGGGTGTACGCGTCGGTCAGGTTGAGCTGGCCGAGGATCACGTTCTCCCAGGTGGGCGCGGAGGCGTCCTCGAAGTCGGCGAGCCAGGTCCGGGCGCCCGAGTTGAGGGCGTTGATGGTCATCTTGCGGTCGGTGGGGCCGGTGATCTCGACCCGGCGGTCATTCAGGGCGGCGGGGGCGGGGGCCACTCGCCAGGAGTCGTCCGCGCGGATCGCGGCGGTTTCCGGGAGGAAGTCGAGCGTGGAGGTACGGGCGATCTCGGCGCGGCGCTCGGCACGGCGGGCGAGGAGCTCGTCACGCCGGGGCGTGAACAGCCGGTGCAGCTCGGCCACGAAGGCGAGGGCCGCGTCCGTGAGGACCTCATCCTGCCGGGGCAGGGGCTCGGCGTCGACGATGGCCAGCGGGGACGGCGCTGGTGCGGACATGAGCTGTCACTTCCTTCGGATGGCACGGGGTGCAGTGGATATTAGTTTCCTCATGGTGGAAGTTCAATGATTTGTTGATGTCGAGACGTAGCTGATCGAGACAGAACTGGTCGAGACAGAACTGCTCAAGGTGTCACTCAAGATGGACCAGGTCCGCGTCCGTGTCGATGTCGAACGCCTGCGCCACATCCCCGCACTCGACGAGGGTGATGGCGCCCTCATGGGCCTTCAGATAGGCGCGTGCCCCCCGGTCGCCCGTGGCGGTCGCGGCCATCCCGGCCCAGTGGTCGGCGCCGAAGAGCACCGGGTGGCCGCGCTCCCCGTCGTACGCCGCCGCGGCGAGCGACAGCGGCGATTCGTACGCGGCGAGCACCCGGGCCACCGCCTCCCGGCCGATTCCGGGCTGGTCGACGAGCGACACCAGCGCCGCCCGCGCGCCCGTGCCGACCAGTGAGTCGAGCCCCGCCCGCAGCGAGGAGCCCATGCCCTCCTCCCACTGAGGGTTGTCCACGAGGACGCAGCCGGGCAGCTGCGCCCTTTCCCGTACGGCATCGGCCTGGGCGCCCAGGACCACATGGACCCGGGTGCAGCCGCCCGCGCGCAGGACCGCGACCGCGTGTTCGACCAGGGGCCGTCCTCGGTGGGGCAGGAGCGCCTTGGGGCGTCCGCCGAGCCGCCGTCCACCGCCGGCCGCCAGTAGCAGCCCGGCCACCTGGGGCTTGTTCTCCGTCATGTCCCCTGCATACCCGATGCGTACCGGACCCGGTCGGGGCGCGCGCCGTAATCCGGGTGGGCCTTGCGGTGTCTGTGGACTGAATTTCGGTCATCGGAGTGGCGCCCACCGCGCCGGGTGGCGTTTACTGGCCCGCGTCCCACGGCGCCCGACCACCGCCACGGGGTGTTGGTCCGGCATGCGAACGGCATGTGAACGACTTGCGCACAAGGGCGTGCGAGGGGGAGAGCTGTGTTGCGGAGCTTGGGGCAGAGGTCAGTGACCGGCAGTGACGAGGACCCGAGGGTGGCGGAACTGCGTACGGCCGTCTCCCGGCTGCGCCGTGAACTCGCAGCGCACCCGGCGGAGTTCCCCGACCGGGGCATCGCCGAGGACGAGCTCGCGGCGCTCGCCGCGATGGCCGTCGGCGGCGTCCCCGAGATTCCGCGGCTGCGCCGCTCCCTGCTGCTGATCGCGGGCGCGATCGGCTCGGTCAGCGCGCTGGCGACGCGCCTCGCGGACGTGCGCAGCGCGGTGGAACTGTTCGGGGAGCCGCCGCGCCGGTGACACGGTCGGCGGTGGTGCCCCGGTCGGCGATGGTTCCCCGGTCATGGCCGGCCGCGCGCCGGGCCGATGTGGACGGCGACGGGTCCGCGTCTGCGGCGTGATCCGCCGGACAGGTCCTATGCCTGGGTCGTCGGCCCCGAGCTCGCCAGTGCCTCCGACAGCTCCGCCGCGACCTGTTGCAGCACGGGCACGATCTTCTCCGTGGCCGCGTCGGTGACACGACCCGCGGGGCCGGAGATCGAAATGGCGGCGGCGGTGGGGGAGTCGGGCACGGAGACGGCGAGGCAGCGGACGCCGATCTCCTGCTCGTTGTCGTCGACCGCGTAGCCGAGCCGGCGCACCTCCTCGAGCGCGGTGAGGAAGCCGTCCGGCGTGGTGATCGTCTTCTCCGTCGCGGCGGGCATGCCGGTACGGGAGAGCAGTGCGCGCACCTCGTCAGCCGGGGTGTTCGCGAGCAGCGCCTTGCCCACGCCCGTGGAGTGCGGCAGCACCCGGCGGCCGACCTCGGTGAACATACGCATCGAGTGCTTGGAGGGCACCTGGGCCACGTACACGATCTCGTCCCCGTCGAGCAGCGCCATGTTCGCGGTCTCGCCGGTCTCCTCGACCAGGCGCGCGAGGTAGGGGCGGGCCCAGGTGCCGAGCAGCCGGGACGCGGACTCGCCGAGGCGGATCAGACGGGGGCCGAGCGCGTACCGGCGGTTGGGCTGCTGGCGTACATAACCGCAGACCACCAGCGTGCGCATCAGGCGGTGGATGGTGGGCAGCGGCAGTCCACTGCTGGCCGAGAGCTCGCTCAGGCCGACCTCGCCCCCGGCGTCGGCCATTCGCTCGAGCAGATCGAAGGCGCGCTCGAGTGACTGGACACCACCGCTCGGGGCGGATGACTTGGCGGCGTCGGTGGTGCTGGCGCTGGACGTCGGCACGGCGCGGTCCTTTCACGACTGACAGGCAGTGATGCAGCCTACCCGGCGGTCGGTTGACTCCTTGGTTGCGCACGGTTACGTTCTGCTGTGTGGAATTGTAATTCCACGTTACGGAAACGTCCAGGGGGGCGCATCGCGGGCAGAGTGGGTAAGGGTGCTCTTGACGGCGCGAGGGCTGGAGTGAAGACTCCTTCAACAGAACGTTGAATTCCGTTACGTGGAAGTTAACAGTGTTAACAGCGGTATCGGGAGTCAACAGCGGCAGAGAGGGGTCCGGGTGTCCGACGTCGAACTGGTGCTGCGCTCGACGCGCGTCATCACTCCCGAAGGGACACGCGCCGCCTCGGTCGCGGTCGCCGCCGGGAGGATCACGGCCGTACTCGCGCACGACGCCGCGGTACCGGCCGGTGCCCGCCTGGAGGACTTCGGCGACGACGTCCTCCTCCCCGGCCTCGTCGACACCCACGTGCACGTCAACGATCCCGGCCGCACGGAATGGGAGGGCTTTTGGACCGCGACGCGCGCCGCGGCCGCCGGCGGCATCACGACCTTGATCGACATGCCGCTCAACTCCCTCCCGCCGACGACGACGGTCGACAACCTCCGTACGAAGCGGGAAGTCGCCCGCTCCAAGGCTCACATCGACGTCGGCTTCTGGGGCGGCGCACTGCCCGACAACGTCAAGGACCTGCGCCCCCTGCACGACGCGGGCGTCTTCGGCTTCAAGGCGTTCCTGTCGCCGTCCGGCGTGGACGAGTTCCCGCACCTCGACCAGGACCGGCTCGCCCGGTCCCTCACCGAGATCGCCGGATTCGGCGGCCTGCTGATCGTGCACGCCGAGGACCCGCACCACCTCGCCGCCGCACCCCAGAAGGCCGGCCAGAAGTACGCCGACTTCCTCGCCTCGCGCCCGCGCCACGCCGAGGACGCCGCCATCGCGAACCTCGTCGCCCAGGCCGAACGCCTGCACGCGCGCGTGCACGTGCTGCACCTCTCGTCCTCCGACGCGCTGCCGCTGATCGCCGCGGCCAAGGCCGAGGGGGTGCGGATCACCGTGGAGACCTGCCCGCACTACCTCACCCTCACCGCTGAGGAAGTCCCGGACGGCGCCAGCGAGTTCAAGTGCTGCCCGCCCATTCGCGAGGCCGCCAACCAGGACCTGCTGTGGCAGGCGCTGGCCGACGGCACGATCGACTGCGTCGTCACCGACCACTCGCCGTCCACGGCCGACCTGAAGACCGACGACTTCGCGACCGCCTGGGGCGGCATCTCCGGCCTCCAGCTGAGCCTTTCGGCGGTCTGGACGGAGGCCCGGACGCGCGGCCACGACCTCGAGGACGTCGTCCGCTGGATGTCCGAGCGGACGGCGCGGCTGGTGGGACTCCGTCAGAAGGGCGCCATCGAGGCGGGCCGCGACGCCGACTTCGCGGTCCTCGCGCCCGACGAGACGTTCACTGTCGACCCGGCGGCCCTCCAGCACCGCAACCGCGTCACGGCGTACGCGGGCAAGACCCTCAGCGGTGTCGTGAAGTCCACCTGGCTGCGCGGTCAACGCATCGTGGCCGACGGTGAGTTCACCGAGCCGAAGGGCCAACTGCTCGCTCGTGGCACCTGATCGAATCCCGCACCCGCAGCGGCCGACACCTGAAAGGCAGACCTGATCACCGTGACGGCGATTCCCAGCTTCACCGGCGACGCGAACCCCTACGGAGGCGGCGACCCGTACGCGGACCACCGCACCGCCGACTTCCCGTTCACGCAGTACGCCAACCTCGCGGACCGGCAGCTCGGCGCCGGCGTCATCGCCGCCAACGACGAGTTCTTCGCCCAGCGCGAGAACCTGCTCGTGCCCGAGCGCGCCGAGTTCGACCCCGAGCGCTTCGGGCACAAGGGCAAGATCATGGACGGCTGGGAGACCCGCCGCCGGCGCGGCGCCTCGGCCGAGCATCCGTGGCCGACGGCCGAGGACCACGACTGGGCCCTGATCCGCCTCGGCGCTCCCGGCGTCGTACGAGGGCTGGTGGTCGACACGGCCCATTTCCGCGGCAACTACCCGCAGGCGGTATCGGTCGAGGGCGTGTCGTTCCCCGGCTCCCCGTCGCCCGAGGAACTCCTCGCCGACGACGTGAAGTGGACGACGCTCGTCCCGCGCACGGCGGTCGGCGGTCACGCGGCGAACGGCTTCGCCGTGTCCGTCGAACAGCGTTTCACGCACCTGCGCCTCAATCAGCACCCCGACGGCGGCATCGCCCGCCTGCGCGTGTACGGCGAGGTCGTACCCGACCCGAAGTGGCTCTCCGCGCTCGGCACCTTCGACGTCGTCTCCCTGGAGAACGGCGGCCAGGTCGAAGACGCCTCCAACCTCTTCTACTCGCCCGCCACGAACACCATCCAGCCGGGCCGCTCCCGCAAGATGGACGACGGCTGGGAGACGCGCCGGCGCCGCGACACCGGCAACGACTGGATCCGCTACCAGCTGGTCGCGCAGTCCGAGATCCGCGCGATCGAGATCGACACGGCGTACCTGAAGGGCAACGCGGCGGGCTGGGCCTCGGTGTCGGTGAAGGACGGCGAGAGCGGCGACTGGACCGAGCTCCTGCCCCGCACCCGCCTCCAGCCCGACACCAACCACCGCTTCGTCCTCGCCGCACCCTCCGTCGCCACCCACGCGCGCGTGGACATCTTCCCCGACGGCGGCATCTCGCGACTGCGACTGTTCGGCTCGCTGACGGAGGAGGGCGCGGCAGGTCTGACGGTTCGGCACCAGGAGCTGGGCGGCTGACCGCCCCGACACCGTGGGGCGCACCGGCTGTACGGCCTGGGCGCGCCCTACGTGTTGTCGCGTTCCGTCAGGTTGAACCACCGTCGGCAGGCGGGCCGTTCATGCCCGCGACGACCACGACTTCAGCCATGTGCACCGGGTGGAGCGGGGCCTGTCCTGAAAACTGGGGCCCTCAGGCGGCATGCCCGCCGTCGACCGCGAACTCCGCCCCCGTGACGTACCCGCCCCCGGCTCCCGCCAGATGCGCGACCATCGACGCCACCTCCCCCGCGGTCCCGAAGCGTCCCAGGGCGGTCATCGCCGCCTGGGCCGGAGCGTACGGCCCGTCGGCCGGATTCATGTCCGTGTCGATCGGGCCGGGGTGGACGATGTTCGCGGTGATCCCGCGCCCACCCAACTCTCGCGCCAGCGCCTTGGTCAGACCGATCAGCGCCGACTTGCTCATGGCGTAGAGCGTCCCGCCCGGCCCCGGTACCCGCTGCGTCATGCACGTGCCGATGGTGACGATCCGGCCACCGTCTTCCATACGGGCGGCCGCGGCCCGGGAGGCCAGGAAGACCCCGCGGACGTTGACGGAGAGCACCCGGTCCACGTCGGCGAGGGACAGCGAGTCCAGGGGGCCGAGCACCCCCACCCCCACGTTGTTGACGAGCACGTCGAGCCGCCCGAACACCTCGACCGCCCGCCCCACCGCCCCGGCGGCCTCCTCCGCGTCCGAGGAGTCCGCACACAGGGCGAGCCCCCGTCGCCCGAGCGCCTCCATCCTCCGTACGACGTCCGCCGCGGCTTCTTTGTCCCGCACATACGTGACCGCCACGTCCGCGCCCTCCGCGGCGAGCCGCAGCGCGGTCGCGGCCCCGATCCCCCGGCTGCCACCGGTCACCAGGGCCACCTTGCCGTTCATGGTTCCTTGAGAAGTCATGCACCCATCCCAGCGGCCGAGGCGCCCGGACGCCGGCGGCCATTGGACACCGCATTCTCGCTGGGCTGGAACTCCTTCCTCCGCTTCCGGCGTTCGAGTAGGGCGGCGACAAGCAGGGTCCGACGGGCGGGCTGTTCTCGACGCACGCGGGGTGAGTCGGCGTACGGCCGACCGATGAGTTATGGGCGCCGGTGGGGTCTGAGCTGATGACGACAGACCCCACCGAAGGAAGAAGGCACCCGTCATGGGCAAGCTCACCCTCACCAGCTTCGTCACCCTCGACGGCGTCTACCAGGCCCCAGGCGGCCCTCAGGAGGACCCCCGCGGCGGCTTCGAGCAGGGCGGCTGGAGCGTCCCGTACGGGGACGACGACTTCGGACGTTTCATGATCGACGTCTTCTCCCGTGTCGACGCCTTCCTGCTGGGCAGGCGCACGTACGAGATCTTCGCCGGCTACTGGCCGAAGGTCACCGACCCCGCCGACCCGATCGCCTCCAGGCTCAACACCCTGCCGAAGTACGTCGCCTCGTCGAGCCTCACCCAGGCCGACTGGAACGCCACGACAGTGATCAGCGGCGACCTCGACAAGGAGGTCACGGCGATCAAGGACGCCACCGCACGCGAGCTCCAGGTCCACGGCAGCGGAGCCCTCGCCCAGTCCCTGTTCGCGCTCGACCTGGTCGACACCCTGCACCTGCTGACCTTCCCGGTCGTACTCGGCGCCGGCCGTCGCCTCTTCGCCGAGGGCGCGGTCCCCACCGCGTTCCGGCACCTCGGGGGCAGCACCACCGGCTCGGGCGTCGCCATCCACACGTACGAGCGGGAAGGCCGCCCCACGTACGGCAGTTACTAGCTGTATCGATCACGGGGCGAGCGGCGGCGCATCCGGCGGCGCATCCGGCGGCGGATGCGCCCGGCTGAAGGCCGCCGCGCTCGGCCGTTCGCGCGCACGAACCCCACCGGCCCGCAGGGGAACCCGTGGCCCCGTTCGGGGGAGGCCGGTGCGTGGCGCGCGGGGGTCCGGTTACCGGAGTCGTACGTTCACGTCGTATGACGGACGTATTCGGAGACCGTGCGCACACGCCCACCCGTCGCACCGCGCTAGCCGGGCTCGTCGGCGGAGCCGGGGCCGCGTTGGCCGCCGGGTGCACCCCGCTGGGGGCGACGCCCGCGAGCGCGCCCACACCCAGTCCCACGGCGACGGCCTCCGGCCCGGCGGGCGGGCCCACGCCGGGGGTGATGACGCTGTTCAAGGAGCCGGCGTTCAACTTCAGCGGGCTCATGGCGCTGGGCGGCTCCGGTTCGGGCGCCGGTGAGGTGGGCGAGGTGCTCACCGCCGTGAACGCGATCAACAAGGCGGGCCTCTCCTCGCAGTCGTACGTCGAGACCTTCAGGAAGCTCGGCGACCAGCTCATGGCGGCGCCCGACGGCAGCAAGCCCGACGACCGGACCACGCGCCTGCGTGCCCTGCGGGCCGCGCAGTACTACGGCCAGGCACTGTTCTTCGTTCTCGGCTCCGACGACCCCGGCAGCGAGGAGCAGCTGTACAAGGCCGGACGCGGCGCCTGGGACAAGTTCTGTGCCCTGTGCGACCCGGCGCCGGTGAAGACGAACGTCCCGTACGAGAAGACGCCGCTGCCCGTGTGGTTCTTCCGGCCGGACGAGTCCGAGCGGCGCCGCCCCACCGTGATCCTCACGAACGGCAGCGACGGTCAGAACGTCGACATGTGGACCTACGGCGTCCCGGCCGCCCTGGACCGCGGCTGGAACGCCCTCGTGTACGACGGGCCGGGCCAGGGGCAGCTGCTCTTCGTGGACCAGGTGGTCTTCACGCCGACCTGGGAGAAGGTCGTCACCCCGCTCGTCGACTGGCTGGTCGCCCGCCCGGACGTGGACACCGAGAAGATCGCCCTGACCGGGCTGAGCATGGCGGGCGACCTGGCGCCCCGGGCCGCGGCCTTCGAGGACAGGCTCGCCGCCGTGGTGGCGATGCCCGGCTGCCTGACGCCCTGGCTGGGCTTCCCTCCGGAGATCCGGGAGATCCTTACCCCGAGCAAGGAGGAGACCAACAACATCTGGAACAAGGAGGTCGTTCCCGAGTTGCCTGCGGCCGATGCCGCGACGTTGAAGAAGCGCTTCGAGCCCTTCTCCGTGCCGGCGATGCTCGACGCCCGCAAGGGCAAGATCTTCACCGACTTCTACACCCCCGCGAAGGGCGTCGAGGCGCTGGACATCACGGATGTCGTCGGCCGCATCAAGACGCCCACGCTGGTCCTGGACTACGAGGACGAGCAGTTCTATCCCGGCCAGGCACGCCAGATGTTCGACAAGCTGACCTCTCCCAAGGACTACGTGAAACTCACCGCGGCCACCGGTGCGCAGCTGCATTGCTCCCCGATGGCCCCGCAGCAGCACTGCGAGGTCGTCTTCGACTGGCTGGACGAGACGCTGTCAGCCCGCTGACCTCCGCGCCATGTGCCTGCGCCGGCGCGACCACAGCCACTTCCGATCCGCCACGCCACCGCAGGCACCCGCCGAACAAAACGGTGTAGCCCGCACGCACTCCCGCCGGTACGGTGATCGTCCCCGTGCGAGCCGCCGCCGTCTCCACGCCTGCCCGCACGCACGCTGGAGACCGCTCTCATGTCGTCGATCGCCGTACCCGGCACGCTCGCGCCCCGTCGCGCCTGGCTCACCGACCTGCCCGTACTGTTCGTCGCGGTCGTGTGGGGAGCCAGTTATCTCGCGGCCAAGGACATCACCACCGCGCAGACGGTGATCGCCGTCCTGGTGCTGCGTTTCGGGATCGTGCTGCCGGTGCTGGTGATCGCGGGGTGGCGGGCGCTGCGTGCGCTGACCGCCGCGCAGTGCCGCGGGGCCGCGGTGCTCGGGCTGATCCTGAGCGGGATCTTCCTTCTGGAGACGTACGGCGTCGTGCACACCTCGGCGACCAACGCGGGCCTCATCATCAGCCTCACCATGATCTTCACGCCGCTCGCCGAAGCGGCCATGACCCGCGTCCGACCCCCGCGTGCCTTCCTCGCCGCGGCCGGGGTCTCCGTGCTCGGCGTGGTCCTGCTCACCCAGGGCGGCGGCTTCACCCGCCCCTCGCTCGGTGACCTGCTGATGCTGCTCGCGGCGCTGGCCCGGACCGTGCATGTGCTCGCCATGTCCCGTATCAAGTCCGTCCAGGGAGCCGACGCACTGCCGCTGACCACGGTCCAACTCGGCGCCGCGGTCGTCGTGTTCGCGGTGCTCGCGACCGGGGCCGACGCCACGCCGTGGGGCACGGCGGCGGGGTTCGGGGCCCGGGAGTGGGGCGGGTTGCTGTTCCTCGCCGCCTTCTGCACGCTCTTCGCGTTCTTCGTGCAGATGTGGGCCGTGCGCCGGACCTCACCGTCCCGGGTCAGCCTGCTGCTCGGCACCGAGCCGCTGTGGGCCGCCGCCGCGGGGATCGCCCTCGGCGGGGAACGCCTCGGCGCGTTGGGGCTGGTGGGCGGCGCCCTCGTCCTCGCCGGGACCGCGTGGGGGCGCCGCGCTGCGGGTTGACTCCCTGAAGTTTCATCGGACTTGGCGGGAGAAATCCTCTACATCGACATGCCAGGGCCTGCGCGCGTCATTCCGTAGCCATGAGATTCCCCGCACGAATCACTCGCATCGGCGCCGTGGTCGCCCTCATGTCCGCCCTGCTCATCGGCGGCACCGCCGTGGTCCCTGCCGACACGGCGGCGACTGCCGTGGGCAGCGTCTGCTATGGCGCGCTGCCGTCGCAGGCGTACACCACGCTCCGCCTGCTTTGAAGCCGGCGGCGTTGTACGGCTGCGACCTGCCGGGTCCGCCCTCCGGGCGGCCGCGCCGGTTGTGGAGCCACGTCCACCTGTCCACGTGCTCGGCCGTCAGGGCCCACAACAGCTCGATCACGAGCCGGAGTCATAGAGGCGTCGGCCGGGACCGGGAGGGGCGAGAGGGCGGGACCGGGCCCATGAAGCGCCGGTGAAAACCCTGTGGAAGTGGTGTCGGTGGGGCCGTTTATGCTGCACCGGACGATCACGCGGGACCAGGGGAGGGCGCGGCATGTTCGGCAAGCTGTTCGGCAGGGATGCGGAGAGACCGGAGGCGGATCCGCACGCCCTTCCCGTCCCGCGCAGGCAGAAGAACGGGATGTACACGCTGCGCGCGCTCGGGGACACGCGGGTGCTCGCGCTGGTGGAGGCCGCCGACGCGGGTGACTGGGAGGCGGTCAAGGCGGCGCTGGCTCCCTTCGACCTCGGCCGCGACCACCAAGTCCTCGGTGAGCTGGCCGACTTGGACGGTGTGCAGGACTGGATCGGCCGGGCGGTCGAGGAGGACAAGGAGCACCGGGCGACGGCCCTGCTGATATCCGGGACGCGCCACATCAGCTGGGGCTGGGAGGCGCGCACCGCCGAGCGCGCCGTGAACGTCACGCAGGAGCAGTGGCGGGTCTTCCGCGAGCGGCTCCACATCGCAGAGGAGCAGCTGCTCGAGGCCGCCGAGTTGCGGCCGGACTGGGTCACGCCGTGGCGCCGCCTCCTCACCTCCGGGCGCGGCATGTCGCTCGGCCCGGCCGTCAACGAGACCCGCCGCGACGCCGCCCTGCGCCGCGATCCGCTGGACCTCGAGACCCACGTCGAGTGGGTGTCGCAGCTGCAGCCCCGCTGGGGCGGCAAGCCGGGCCAGGCCCTGGCGTTCGCCCAGGAGGCGGTTGCCCGCGCCCCGCAGGGGCACCGCCTCGGCTGCGCGATCGCCATGGCGTACATCGAGGAGTGGGTCGAGTCGGAGCGTGGGGACTACCTCGAAACCTCCGAGATCCAGGCGCAGTTGCGGGAAGCGGCGGACCACAGCATCCTCCACCCCGCCTACGTGTGGCGCCCGGGCTGGCAGCACGACTTCAACATGTTCGCCATGGCGCTGTCGCTGGCCGGTGAGCGCCACACGGTCAAGCGCGTCTTCCGAACGCTGGACGGTGCCTACACCAAGTGGCCCTGGACCTATTTCGCGGAGCCAGAGAAGGCGTTCGCCCGCCACCACCGCCGTGCCTGAGCACCCGTTGATCCCAGCCCCGTGCGCCCTCGCCACCGCCGTGCCCGAGTACCCGCCGGCCCCGGTGCCGCCGACCCGCCACCCGTCGCCCCTCCCACTCCGGACTGCCCGATGACTCTGCCTGACACCGCCGCGAACCCGGCCGGCGCCGACCGCACCTTCCAGGTGGATCTGCGCGGCCTCGTCGATCTCCTCTCCCACCACCTTTACTCCAGCCCCCGCGTCTACCTGCGCGAACTCCTGCAGAACGCGGTGGACGCGCTGACCGCCCGGCACGCCCTCGAACCGCCCGCGCCCGCCGACGCCTTCGGCATTCGCCTGTACGCCGACGGTTCGGTGGTACGCGTCGAGGACGACGGCGTCGGTCTCACCGAGGCCGACGTGCACACCTTCCTCGCCACGATCGGCCGCAGCAGCAAGCGCGCGATGGGGGTCCCCCCGGCCGAGCCCATTCGAGGCTGGGGGAGGATCGCCGAGCAACGCGCGGACTTCATCGGCCAGTTCGGGATCGGCCTGCTCTCGTGCTTCCTGGTCGCGGACGAGATCCACGTCCTGAGCCGCTCCGCCCGCACTTCTGACGCCCCCACTGTGGAGTGGCGGGGACGCGGCGACGGCAGCTACACCGTCCGCACCCTGCCCGCCACCGCCCGCCCCCGGCCCGGCACCACCGTCACGCTGACGCCGCGCGCCGACGCGGGCGAGTGGACCCGCCCGGCCCAGGTGCACGCGCTGGCCCGGCACTTCGGCTCGCTGCTGCGCCACCCGGTGACCTTCGACGACGGCACAGGCGGCACGGGCGGCCCTGGTGCGCCCGTCAACCCCGAGCCCGCAGCCTGGGCACGTACGTACCCCACACCGGGAGCCCGCTCCCGTGCGCTGGCCGCGTACGGCCAGGAGGTCTTCGGGTTCACGCCGCTGGACACCATCGAGCTGGACCTGCCGGCCGTGGGCCTGAAGGGCATCGCGTGCGTGCTGCCCGAGACGGTGCCGGCCGGGCGCCGCCACGGCCACCGCGTGCACGTCAAGGGCATGCTGCTGTCCGAGCAGGCCGAGGAGATCCTGCCCGAGTGGGCCTTCTTCGTCCGCTGCGTCGTCGACGCCGAGAGCCTGCGCCCGACGGCGTCCCGCGAGTCCCTGTACGAGGACGACACCCTCGCCGCCGTCCGCGACGCCCTCGCCGAGCGGCTGCGCGCGTGGATCGCCCGGGCCGCCGCCAGCGACCCGGACCTGCTCGCCCGCTTCCTTCAGGCCCACCATCTGGCCGTGAAGTCGCTCGCGGTGCACGACGACGAGATCCTGCGGATGCTGCTGCCCTGGCTGCCGTTCGAGACCACCGACGGGCACACCACCCTCGACGAGTTCGCGCGCACCCACCGCACCGTGCTCGTGACGTCCAGCGTGGAGGAGTTCCGGCAGGTCGCCGCGATCGCCTCGGCCGCCGGACTCGGCGTCGTCAACGGCGGCTACACCTACGACCGTGAGCTGGTTCACCGGCTGCCCGAGATCAGGCCCGAGGTGAGCGTCGCCGACCTCGACCCCGAGACCCTCACCGCCCACCTCGACCCCGTCGACCGGGAGACGGAACTCGCCGCCGCGGCCTACCTCGCCCAGGCCCGCGACGCCCTCGCCGTCTTCGACTGCGACGTCGCGCTGCGCACCTTCCAGCCGGCCTCCGCCCCCGCCCTCCTCGTCGACAGCCGCGAGGCCCGGCACGAGCGCACCCGCTCCCAGCTCGCCCGTGAGCAGGAGGGCGGTTTGTGGGGCGACATCCTCGGCGCCCTGCGGCAGGAGGCACCGCGGGCCCAGCTGATCCTCAACCAGCTCAACCCGCTGGTCCGCACCGCCGTCACCATCGACGAACCCGAACTGGCCCGTACCAGCGCCGAAGCCCTCTACGGACAGGCCGCGATGCTGTCCCGGCGCCCGCTCAGGCCCTCCGAATCGAGCCTCATCAACCGCTCCTTCCTCGACCTTCTCGCCCACGCCCTGCGCAAGGACAGCTGACGATGCCGACCGCACCCCATCCCCAGAACACAGACGAGCTGTTCCAGGCGCTCCAGGAGAACGACCGGCGCCCCTACGGCCGCACCCGCACCGTCACCGCCGAGGAACTCGTCGACGCCGCCGAACAGTTCGCGGAGCCCGCCCCGCTCGTCCACGCGCTCCTCGAACTCCAGGAGGCGTACACCTATGGCTCCGAACCCCGGAAGTCGCCCGTCGTCTTCGCCCGCCTGCTCACCCTCTTCGACGAGCAGCCCGACGTCTTCGACGAGCGCCTGCGCCACATGCTGTTCTGGCGGTTCAAGTGGGTGGCCAACGCTCTGCGCGCGCTGCCCGAGATGCCGCTGGCCAGCCTGCAGCAGTGGCTGAAGGAGATGCGCGACCGGTACGAGAAGGCCGACCTCGGCCTCCAGCCCTACTACGGACAGGCGTACCAGCTCGCCGCCCACGTCGGCGAGGACACCACCCTCGCCTACGAGCTGTGGGCGGGCCGCACCCGCACCAGGCTCAGCGACTGCGAAGCCTGCGAGATCTGCGAGCGCGCCCTGTACCACCTCACGGCGGGCGACGACGAGCGGGCGCTCAGCGCCTGGGAGCCCGTCCTGGCCGGGAAGGAATCCTGCCAGGAGGAGCCGGCCCGCTCCGTCTCGTACGCGCTGTTGCCCCTGCTGCGCACCGGCCGCACCGACCGGGCCCGCGAACTGCACCTCGCCGGCTACCGCGGCTGCCGCCGCAACCCCTCGATGTCCCAGGAGGTCGGCCGGCACCTGGAGTTCTGCGCGCTGACCGGCAACGAGGCACGCGGTCTGGAACTGCTCGCCGAGAACCGGAACCTGTTCGACGAGGTCGACTCGCCGCTGGACCTGCTCGGCTTCCTCACCGGCGTGGAGGTCCTCCTCCAGCGCGTCGAGTTCCTCGGCCACGGCGAACTGCCCGCCGCCGGGTACGCGGGCCGCACCTGGACGGTGGCCGGCCTGCGCGCCGAGGTGCGCGGCCGCGCCGACGACCTCGCCGCCCGCTTCGACGCCCGCAACGGAACCACGGCCCACACCGACCGCCGCAGGGCCCGCCTCGACCGTGCCCCGCTCCTGGACACGCTGGACCTGACCCTGCGCCCCCGCAGCCTCGACGACGTGGCCCCGGCCGCCCCGGTCGCCGAACCCGCCGCCCGTACGGCCGCCGCCCTCCCCGACTCCCTGCCCGAACTCATCCTCCGAGCAAGGACGTTGAACGAGCAGGCGCACCCGGACGCACATGCCTGCTGGGCGCGGCTGCGCACGCTCGCGGCCGCCCGCGACTACACCCACCCCGACGATCCGGCCGTGGGCCCGCTCGTCCAGCTGCGCGCGGACCTGCTGGCCGACGAAGCGAACCGGGCGGGTGAGAAGGACGAGTTCGCCGACGCCGCCGCCCTCCACGAGGAGGCCGCGGCCCTGTACGACGACGCCGGAGAGCCGGGTCACGCGGCGTTCTCCCGCGCCTGCGCCCTGCTCGCCACCGCCGAGACCCCCGCACAGGGCGCCGACGGAGCCGAGGCGAAGGCCGCCGCGCTGACCGCCGCCCACGCGTCCTTGGTCCGCCTGCACGAGGAGACGCCCGGCCTCGCCCCGTACCAGGAGGCCCGTCTGCTACGGCTGAGGGCGACCGCGCTCGGCCTGCGCCTGCAGACGTCGGGCAGCGAGGAGCACGTCGCGCCGGTCCTCGCCGAGGTGGACCTGCTGCACGCTTTCGCCACCCGGCACGACATCACCGGGCAGATCTCCGGCGCCCTGCTGCTGCGGGCCAGCACGTGCGCCATATCCGGCGACCTGCCTGCCGCGGTGTCCGAGATCGACGCCGTCCTCGACCGGCTGAAGGCGTGCGGCCCCGCCTGGCACCTGCCCCGCACGCTCGGACTGCGCGGCCGGCTCCAGCTCGGCCTCCAGGACGCGCAGGCCGCGCACGCGGACCTGACCGAGGGCTTGCGACTGGCCGCCGACTGGCCGGCCGACACGGTCGACACCGCTCGCCTCCACGGTGATCTGGCCGAGGCCTGCATGCACCTGGGCCGCCCCGACGAGGCACTGCGGCACCTGACGCGCTCCGCGGAGGTGGAGCTTCGCCGCGGCAGCCGGACGGACGCGTTCTGTGCCTACAGCAACGCGGCCCAGCTCAGCCTCGACCTGGGCCGCGTCGAGGACTGCATCGCTCTGCTCGACTCCCTTCTGGCCGAACCGGACGTCGCCGCCGGAGAGTTGGACGACCGGATCGTGGCCCAGCTGCGCCTGACCCGCGCCCGCGCGCTGCACGCGGGGGAGGACCTCAAGGCGGCCACGGCGGAGTTCGTCGCCCTCGCGGCCGAGTCGGCCGACTGGGACGACGACCCGGGGAGCCACGCCATGATCGCCGCGGAGACCGCCGTACTCCTCAGCGAGTCCGGCGAGTTCGGCCGGGCCCGCGAAGCCGCGGACCAGGCACTCGCCGCCCACGCCCAGGCCCCGCGCTACGAGCAGCTCAGCAACTGCCTGCGCGAACTCGCCCGCCTCCAGGCTCAGCAGCAGGGCCCCGACGGCTTGGCCGACGCCCTCGCCCTGCTCGCCGACGCGGGCCGGATCGCCGACGAGGCCCGCGCCGCCGAGTACGAGGCCCACGGCCGTTCCCTGGACACCGTCCTGGCCTACGAACATGGGCGGGTCAACGCCTACGCGGGCGAGTACGAGGACGCCCTGGCCGCCCTGGAGAAGGCCCTCGCCCTGCTCGGCGAGCCGGGACGGGAGGACGAACACGCCGGCGAGTGGGCCGAGTGCGTCCGTCTCGCGGGTGCCGTGGAGGGCATCTACATGGAACGCCCCGCTCCCGCCCTCACCCGCCTCGACGCGGCGATCTCCAGCCTGACCGTCTTGGGCCACACCGAGGAGACCGAGCCGCTGATCTCCCTGGCGGCCCGGCTGCGCGACGAGGAGTGACGCGGCGGTGCCGGGGCGACAGCCCGCCCCGGCACCGCCGCCCACCGCCAAGTGCGCGCGCCGAGCCGGGCAGAGCATTCAGGTCCTCTTCCGCTATTACGCCAAGTTCCTGGCCGGAGCGCGAAACCCTGCCCACAGCCTGATAGAAGACTCCATGCGGCCGGAAACGCCCCGGAACTGCTGGTCAAAGGGCGCCTGTCGGGAATCTGCCCTGGTCAGGCGCCTTTGGCCAACCTGGAGACCTGCATCGTCTGCGCAGCGAACGACGCCTGGTGAACAGCTCAGAAGCCGTATGAGCCATATTCGTTGTTTTTGTGGCGGCGCTACGGCGCCCCCTCCTACCGGGTGGCCCGGTCCAGCAGCTCGAAGAAGGTGTCTCCCCTCACCACTTCGAACGGGTCGGTGAGCAGCTCGCCGAGCTCGGCGATGTCGCTCGGCGTCCAGTTCCACGCGTTGACCGCCCCGGCGATGAAGAGCGGACCGCTCCCGTCCCAGCCCTCGATGTGCTTCACCAGCCCGTCCCGGTACTCCGCCGCGTTGCCCTGCGGCCAGTAGTTGCCGATCACCGGCAGCCCGGCGGGGCGGATCTGCAGGTCACCGGTCTCCCAGGACTGGATGATGCCGCGCAGCGGGGTGTTGTCCCGGTAGGAGCGGACGATGCGCTCGTCGAAGGGGACCCAGCCGTTGCCCTCCGCAAGCCGCTGGTTGTAGGCGTAGACCAGGTCCATGCCGGTCCGGCGCAGGAAGCTCCCGGTGAGCCGGGTGTACGCGTCCAGCGCCTCCTGCGGCCAAGAGCCGGGATAGGTGTATCCGGCGCCGGACGGGCCGCTGATCAGCAGGTCGTTGGCGGTGGCGGTGCGCTGGTAGTAGGCCAGCAGTGCGGGGCCGATGTCGGCCAGGAGCGGACTGACCGTCCAGTTGACGGGCACCTGACCGCGCGCGGGGTTGTCCCACAGGTCGCGCATGCGGCGTTGGCAGTACTGGATGTTGTCGCCCTCGCCCACGGTGAGCGTGAGGTACACCCGGTTGCGAAGCTTCGCCGACGGACGTGGCCGAACCCGGTCGGAGACTTTTGCCCGGGTGCCGGCGTGCACCGTGCCGTTCATGTAGTAGTCGGCGGGCACCACTTCCACCCCGTGCTGTGAGGCCCGGTCGACGCCGCCCCATTCCCCCGCCACGTCATTGGAGAACCAGCCGCAGTACGGGGTGGTCGGCTCGACCCGGCTGAACACCTCGTCGAGCAGCGCGCCGGTGGCTCCTGAGGGCGGCAGCCACACCACCATGGCCCGGGAGGCGACCGCGTAGTCGCGGAAGTACGGGAAGGGCTCGACGCGGGTGGGCGCGGTGGTCGTAGCGGTGACCAGGTACTGGTTCCACAAGTCGACATCGACCGTGAGCCGGGTGGTCCCGGCCGGTGCGGTGAACCGGTAGACGAAGTAACCGCCGCCGTCACAGAAGCGGTTGGCGTCGCCGCCGATGGAGGAGTTGAGCCCGTCGAAGAGGTACGTGGCTTCGGCATCCGTACCCGGCGCGAAGGACGCGATCTCCTGGCCGTCGGCCCGTACGGTGACCCGCCCCACCGAAGCGCCCCAGCCGTCGTCCCCCAGGGAGTCCTGGAAGCGAAGGAAGGCCCCGTCCTTGCCGGGGAGTTCGGGGCTGAGGTCGAAGGTGCGCACCTCCCGGTTGGAGGAGTCGCGGATACGGTTCGGCTCGCGGGCGATCTCCCGCCACTGGACACCGTCCACCTTCACGGTCCTCGTGGGCGGGAGCCCGGCCAGCAGGGTGTGGGCGCAGCGGGGAAAAAGATTGTCCAGCTGCCAGCGGTAGACCGCCTGCGGATCGTCGGCGAAACGGCCCCGCAGATCGGCGACGACCTTCAGGCCGTACCGGTTCGCCTGTTCGGCGGTGGCCGCGACGGCGTTCTCCAGACCGGCCAGGGTGGTGGCGACGTTGACCGAGTCGGGGACCTTGGGGTCGTGCAGGACGGCCCCGCGGACCTCGCCGCGGTAGCGACGGATCAGGTCGAGAGCGTTGTCGTGGCGGGTTATGTCGGCGCCGGTGCCGGTCAGCCAGCCCAGGTCGACGCCGCCGGCGTCGTAGTTGAAGTAGAGGCGGGGGCGGCGCCGGTTGACGACCCCCTGGAGGGTGGTCAGCAACAGCTGATCGTCCCCGTGGAGTGTGCTCACGTCGGCGACGTCGAGTGTGGTGGCGCGGCCGAAGGACGGCAGCAGGGGAGTGGGACTGTCGCGTTCGGCGGCGGCGGCCTGACCGGGGAGGCCGAAGCCCAGACCGGCTGCCGCCAGGATCGTTCCGTTGGTCAGCAGGAAGTCTCTTCGGGACACCATTGACGATCACTGCTCCTCGGGCGCGGAGTTGACATCGTTGTCACCAGCCAGTGAAGCTAGCGACGCGTGGGGGGTGTGTAAAGGGGGCGGACGCCTCGGCCGGGTCGGCAGCGTGGGCGCGTAGGTCGAGTGGAAGACCAGCGAGGCTGCGCCGATCGCCGCCGCGTCGGCTCCCATCGGCGCGATCTCCACCCGCACGTCGTGCAGACGGCGGTTGAAGGAACGGGTGTTCACCGCCTGCGCCATGGCATCGCGGAAGGCATCCGCGGCTTCACGCAGTGCCGGGCCGCCGATCAGCAGGAGGTCGACGTCGAGCAGGTTGACGATGCTCACGGCGGCATCGGCCAGCCGTACGGTGACGCCCCGGATCGTCTCGACCGCGCCGACATCCCCGGCGCGGAAGGCCGCGCAGATCCCGGCATGGGTGAGCCGGTGACCGGTGCGCGCCGCGTGGGCTGCCTCGATCGCTGCCGGGCGACACTCGGCCTCCAGGCAGCCCCGGTTGCCGCAGTAGCACTCGGCCCCGCCGGGGACCACGGTGAGGTGACCGAACTCGGCCGCGCCGAGGGACCGGCCCCGGTAGATCTGATGGTCGAGGACGAGGCCGCCACCGATGCCCGTACCCAGGTACAGGTAGGCGTAGCTGGGCACGGATCTGCCCGCGCCCGCCCAGCGTTCGCCGATCGCGGCGGCGGTGGCGTCGTTGTCGAAGCAGACGGCGAAGCCGGTGGCCTCCTCCAGGAGCGCCCTGATGGGGATCCGGTCCCAGCCGCTCAGTTGGGGCGGCGAGTACATGGTGCCGTCTGTGTCCAGCGGGCCGGGGCAGGCGAGCCCGACGCCGAGGACCTGGGCGTCGGAGACCCGCGCGGCGTCCAGCAGAGATCGTGTGGTGCGCGCCATGACGGCGATCACCGACGCGGGCCGGAGTCCGGTCGTCAGGGT
Organism: Streptomyces sp. NPDC048275; assembly: GCF_040652275.1. Lineage (NCBI taxonomy): Bacteria > Bacillati > Actinomycetota > Actinomycetes > Kitasatosporales > Streptomycetaceae > Streptomyces > Streptomyces sp. NPDC048275. The sequence continues at coordinate 50,738 of NZ_JBEZLR010000022.1, read as the reverse complement.
GCGGCGGCAGGTCCGTACGGGAACTCCGGCCAGGTTGGCCAGGACGACCGTGATCTCGGCGGGATCGAAGTGGATCCCGATCGCGTATCCGGCGTCGGGGTTGATCCGCAGGATCGTGCGCGGCTTGCCGCCGCTCGACGGGAGGGTCCCGCCCTCCCGCACCAGTCCCTCCCCGAGGAGCCGCCGCACGATCACGGAGACGGTCTGCGCGGTGAGGCCCGTACGGCCGGCGATCTGGACCCGGCTGATGCCGTCCGAGGCCCGGATCGCCTCCAGTACGACGGCCTGGTTGTAACTCCCGATTCCGGGGTGGTTCGTTCCCATCGGCATGTGAGGCAATATCACACAGCGTATTGACTTAGTAAATCAGACTGACTTACGTTTCCCGGCACTTGAGGCACGACAGCGCACAACACCGTCATCAGGAGGACGAGTTGAAGAGGCGCACTATGTTGGCCGGGGCGCTCGCGACGGCAGCCGCCGGTGCGACCGCCGTCACGGGTTGTTCGGGTGGTTCCGGGAAGAAGTCGAACGAGATCGAAGTCCTCTACCGCGTGGAGCCGACCTGGCCCCACTTGGAGAAGTCCCTCAAGGGAGCCAAGGCCGAGTACGAGGACGCCCACCCGGACGTCAAGATCAAGCTGACGGCCGTCCAGGGCACCAACGAGGACTACTACACCAAACTCGCCTTGCTGAACCGGTCCGCCGACTCCGCCCCCGACGTCTACCTCCACGACACCTTTCAGGTGAACGCCGATGTGGCGGCCGGGAAGCTGGCACCGCTGGACGATTTCCTCGCCAAGTGGCCCGACTGGAAGGCGCAGTTCCCCGAGTCCGTCCAGAAGGCGGCGCAGGGACTCGACGGAAAGACGTACGGTGTGCCCATCTCGACCGATACCCGCGGTCTCTGGTACCACAAGGATGTCTTCGAGGCCGCCGGTCTGCCGATCCCCTGGACGCCGAAGACCTGGGACGACGTGCTGGAGGCGGCGCGTACCGTCAAGCGCAAGGTGCGCGGGGTCACCCCGTTCTCCATGTATTCGACGAAGATCCTCGGCGAGGCCGCGACCATGCAGGGCTTCGAGATGCTGCTGTACGGGACACCCGGTGGGACGCTGTTCGAGAACGAGAAGTGGGTGACGGCCAGTGCGGGCATCACCGATTCACTGAAGTTCGTCGACACCGTCTACCGGGAGGACCTCGGCCCGAAGAAGGCCGACGCCCTCAACGTCAAGCTCGGCGACAAGGTGCTCCTGGAGTGGTTCCCCAAGGGCAAGATCGGCATCGCGCTGGACGGCGCGTGGATCTCGGGCGCCTGGAAGCCGACGAGCCCCACCCCATGGGCCGACTGGACGAAGAAGGTGGGCTGGACCCCCATGCCCACCCAGAAGGGCGAGGCGCCTGGTGCGGTGAGCATGTCCGGCGGGTGGGTGATGGCGGTGAGTTCGTACAGCAAGCGCAAGCAGGACGGCTTCGACTTCATCACGTTCGCGATGAACAAGAAGCACGCCATGGAGTACTCACTGGGCACCGGCGACCTCGCGGTCCGCAAGGACGTGGCGGCCGACCCGGAGTACGTTGCGGACAACCCGTCGGTGGAGTTCTGGACCGATCTCGCGAAGGTGTCGCACTACCGTCCGGCCTACGAGGCGTACCCGAAGGTCTCCACCCAGATCCAGGAGGCGATGGAAGCGGTGACCCTGGGGTCGAAGTCCCCCGAGGAGGCGGCCGAGCAGTACGCCGAGGGTGTGGAGCGTGCCGTAGGGTCAGACAACGTTGTCAGCAAGGCGTCGTGACGCTCACCACCGCGACCGGACCGAAACGGGCGCCGGTCGCGAAAGCGCAGCCGTCGCCCGTACGGCGCGGGAAAACCATGCGCTGGCTGCTCCCTCTGGCCCCCACGCTCGTGCTGCTCGCGATCTTCCTGGTGGGCCCGGTCGGGTGGAGCGTGTACGTCGCGTTCACCAACGAGACGCTCACCGGGTCGGCGTCCGTCGATCCCCGCTTCGTCGGGCTCGACAACTTCACCCGGCTCTTCGACGACGAGGCCTTCGTCAGCTCACTGATCCGCACCCTCGTCTTCGTCCTCGGCTCGGCCGTCATCGGGCAGAACATCCTCGGCATGCTCATCGCGCTGCTCCAGCGCGGCAAGAGCCGCATGGTGCGCGGCGTGGTGAACGGGGTGGTCATCGCCGCGTGGGTGATGCCCGAAGTGGTCGCCGCCGCCTGCTGGTTCTCGTTCCTCGGCGACGAGGGCACCGTGAACTCGGTGTTCGGGATCCACCAGGAGTGGCTGGTCACCTCACCGCTCTTCGCGGTGATCCTCGCCAATGTCTGGCGCGGCACCGCGTTCTCGATGCTCGTGTACTCGGCAGCGCTCTCCGAGGTGCCGCGCGACCTCCTGGAGGCCGCGAAGGTCGACGGCGCGTCCACACTGCGTACGTTCTTCAGCGTCACACTGCCGCTGATCCGCCGCTCGGTGCTGTCCAATCTGATGCTGACCACCCTCCAGACCCTGGCGAGCTTCGGCCTGATCTACGCCCTGACCGGCGGCGGACCGGGCGAGGCCAGCCAGACCACCCCGCTGTACATGTACGAGCAGGCGTTCCGGTACTTCGAGATCGGCTACGGCAGTGCCATGGCGCTGGTGATGCTGGTCATCGGCGCCCTCTTCTCGCTGGTCTACCTGCGACTGATCAAGGTGGAGTCCTGATGACCCGCTGGGGCGCGCGCTGGTCGGCCCACGCCGTACTCGCGCTGATCACCCTCTCCTTCCTCGGCCCCTTCCTGTGGGTGCTGCTCTCGTCCGTCCAGCCCGGCTCCTCTCCCGCAGCCAAACCCTCCTTCTCCTTCTCCCTCGACAACTTCAAGGCCGTCCTCAACTACGACACCGTGTACGGCCCGCTGCTCAACTCCGTGGTCATCTCCGGCGGGACCGCCGTCCTCACCGTCGTCGTGGCCGGTCTCGCCGCCTACCCGCTCTCCCGCTACCAGTTGCGATTCAAGCGCCACTTCATGCTCACCCTGCTCTTCTCCACCGGCCTCCCGCTGACCGCGATCATGGTCCCGGTCTATGCGATGTTCTTCCGCTTCAGCCTGTACGGCTCGGTCACCGCGATGGTCCTCTTCCTGACGGCGAGTTCGCTGCCGTTCTCGATCTGGATGATGAAGAACTTCATGGACGGGGTGCCGATCAGCCTGGAGGAAGCCGCCTGGGTGGACGGAGCCGGCTGGATGAAGTCGCTGCGGTTCGTCGTCGCCCCGCTGATGGCGCCGGGCATCGCGGTCGTCGCGATCTTCGTGTTCGTCGGCCAGTGGGGCAACTTCTTCGTCCCGTTCGTGCTGCTCGACGCCCCCGACAAGCAGCCCGCCGCCGTCACCATCTACACGTTCTTCTCCCAGTACGGCCGGGTCGCCTACGGCCAACTCGCCGCGTTCTCCGTCATCTACACCACCCCCGCGGTCCTGCTCTATGTCGCGGTCAACAAATACCTCTCCGGCTCGTTCAACATGGCCGGCTCGGTGAAGGGATAACAGGTGCGCATTGTCGAGGTCGAGTCGACCGACCTGTTCGTCGGAACCGCGGACGATCCGCTCCAGGTCGTACGGGTCACGCTGAGCGAACCCGCCCAGGTCGTCATCAGCGGCCCCGGTGTGCACGGGGAGGGGATGGCGGGCGAGATCGGCGTACGGTGCGAGGCCGCCGTGCCCGGCACCGTCGTGCCCATCACCGTCCGGGCCGGCGACGCGCGGATGGAGGCAGAGCTGACCGTCGCCGAACCGGGGTGGACGGTGTGGATGGTGCCGCACTTCCACTACGACCCGGTGTGGTGGAACACCCAGGCCGCCTACACCACCACATGGGACGCGGCGGGCGACACCGCCCAGCAATTCCGGATCGACTTCCAGCAGACCGGCTTCGAGCTGATGCGGCTGCATCTGCGGACCGCCCGCCGTGACCCCGACTACCGGTTCGTCCTGGCGGAGATCGACTACCTCAAACCGTACTGGGACGCCCATCCCGGCGACCGCGCCCTGCTGCGCCGACTGCTCGCCGAAGGGCGGATCGAGCTGATGGGGGGCACGTACAACGAGCCGAACACCAACCTCACCTCCGCCGAATCCACCGCCCGCAACCTGGTCTACGGCATCGGCTTCCAACGCGGTGTGATGGGCGGTGACCCGCAGACCGCCTGGCAGTTGGACGTCTTCGGCCACGACCCGCAGTTCCCCGGCCTGGTCGCCGACGCCGGGCTGACCTCCTCGTCGTGGGCGCGCGGCCCCTACCACCAGTGGGGTCCGATGCTCACCGACCGCGACCGGGAGCGGGACGGCTGGGGCGACCCGTCGGGGATGCAGTTCCCCGCCGAGTTCGAGTGGCTCTCGCCCAGCGGGCACGGGGTGCTCACGCACTACATGCCGGCGCACTACAGCGCGGGCTGGTGGATGGACAGCGCGACGACCCTCGGCGAGGCGGAGGACGCTGTTCTGGAGCTGTACCGGCTGATGCGGAAGGTGTCCGCGACCCGCAACATCCTGCTGCCGGTGGGTACCGACTACACGCCGCCCAACCGCTGGGTCACCCAGATCCACCGCGACTTCGCCGCCCGCTACACCTGGCCGCGCCTGGTGTGCGCGCTGCCCCGCGACTTCTTCGCGGCGGTCCGCGCCGAGCTGCCCGCGCCCTTGCCGCAGACCCGGGACATGAACCCCGTCTACACCGGCAAGGATGTGTCGTTCATCGACACCAAGCAGGCCCAGCGCGCCGCCGAGACCCTGCTCACCGACGCGGAGAAGTTCGCCACCCTCGCCGCGGTCGAGACCGGGGCGGCCTACCCGTACGCCCGCATCGACAAGGCGTGGCGGCAGCTCGCGTACGGCGCGCACCACGACGCGATCACCGGCTCGGAGTCCGACCAGGTCTATCTGGACCTGGTGACGAGCTGGCGGGAGGCGTACGACACGGGGCGCGATGTGCTGGCCGCGTCGCTGCGGCGGCTGGGGGCCGACGACGCGATATGCGTGTTCAACCCGTCCGCCTGGCCGCGCACCGATCTCGTCCGCACGCGCCTGACACACCCTCAACCTGGCTTTCACGGCTGGGAGTTGGAGGACGGCACGCCGATTCTGGTGGAGAACGCCGTCCACCACGAGGACGGCTCGCTCGCGGAGGCCGACCTCGTCTTCCTCGCCCGCGATGTGCCCTCGCTCGGCTACCGCGCCTACCGGCCGCGCCCTTCGCGTACGGGCTGCGCCTGGACGCCGTCCGACGGCCACCGGATCGCGAACTCCACCCACACCCTGGAGGTCGACCCCCGGCGAGGCGGCTGCGTCTCCCGGCTGGCCGTCGAGGGCCGCGAGTTGCTCCAGGCGGGGCGGGTCGGCAACGAGCTGCTGGTGTACGAGGAGTACCCGGCGCATCCGCGCTACCACGAGGGCCCCTGGCATCTGGTCCCCAGCGGCCCGGTGACCGGCTCGGCGTCCCTCCCCGCCAAGTCGGTGACGGTCGAGACGAGCCCGTTGGGCGAGCGGATCACCGTCACGGGCACGGTCGGCCCGGTCTCGTACACCCAGACGCTCACCCTGTGGCACGGGCTCGACCGGCTCGACGGGGTCACCCACATCGACGCTTTCGACGGGGCCGACCAGCTGCTACGGCTGCGCTGGCCGGTGCGGGTGCCTGGTGCGCTGCCGGTGAGCGAGGTCGCCGACGCGGTGATCGGGCGCGGGTTCGGGCTCATCGATGTCGACTCCGAGGAGCACCCCTGGACACTGGACAATCCGGCGGGCAACTGGTTCGCGCTGTCGTCGACGGCCCGGGTCGATCTGCCGGGCGGGGCACGTGCGATCGGTGTCGCGGAGATCGTCACACCTGACGGTGGCGGGGCACGCGATCTGGCGGTGGCTCTGGTCAAGTCCGGTGTGACCAGCACCTGTTCGGCTGCTCCGGGCGCACGGTACGGGGATCTGACCGTCGACTCCAACCTGCCCGATGTGCGCATCACGATCGGAGGCCCCGAAGAGAACCCGTTCACGGCGGAGGTGCTGAGCGGTGTGTACGCCGACGCGTTCGCCGAGCAGCTTGCCGCGACCGGGCGGGTGCGGTTGTGGATCCCGGCCGACAGCCCGCTGGAGAAGGTGTGGGTGCCGGGCGCCGATCTGCGTGGCCCCTGTGCGCTGCCGGTGCTGGTGATCGCCGGTGAGGGGGCGGTGGACGCGCTCGTGGCGGACCTCGACGACGCCGTGATCGAGGTCACGGAGGGCGGTCCGCTCACCGAGCCGCCCCTCGACGACTACACCGTCGCCGTCGTCAACCAGGGCATGCCAGGCTTCGCCGTGGACACCGGCGGCGCGCTGCACCTGTCGCTGATGCGCTCCTGCACCGGCTGGCCGTCGGGCATCTGGATCGACCCACCGCACCGCACCACCCCCGACGGGACCGCCTTCCAGCAGCAACACTGGACCCACTCCTTCGACTACACGCTCCTCGCGGGCGCCGGGGACTGGCGGGCGCGAGGCGTCGTACCGCTCGCGCACGACATCAACCACCCGCTGCGCGCGGCGCACGGCGAGCGCACGGGGCAGCCGGAGCAGCGCTCGTATCTGTCGGTGGAACCGGCCGGGCAGGTCGTTCTCACCGCCCTCAAGCCCACCGGCAATCCCCTGTCCGACGGCCACGACCCCGGCCCGGTCGAGAGTCTCACGATGCGCTGGCACGAGGCGACCGGCCGGGACGCGCGGGCCGTCATCACCACGGACCTCCCGGTGACCGAAGCCCACCGCGCGGACCTGCTGGAACACCCTGAGTCCCCGCTTGCCGGCCTCACCCTGGACCTCGGCGGCATGGACATCGCCACCGTCGTCGCCCCCCTCACCACCCCGGGCGGCGCCCCCGCCCCCGGCCAGGAGCCGCACCAGCCGGTCTTCACCCGCTACTGGCTCCACAACACAGGTCCCGCCCCGATCGGCAACATGCCGCTCGCCCTCCATCTCGAACCGCCGGTCCTGCGGAACACCGACGACGAGATCAAGGTGACGGTCGCTTCGACCCTCGCCGATCGACAAGCCACAGGGAGCGTCGAGCTCATCCTCCCCGAGGGCTGGTCGACCCGGACCGGCCTCCTCCCGTACGACCTCGAGCCCGGTGGTCACACCTCCCGAACGGTCCGGATCGCACCACCCGCCGCGGCCGAGGCGGGCACGTACTGGGTGCGGGCGCGGACGACCCATGACGGCCAGGTCTTCGAGGACGTGACGCGGGTGCTGATCGGTGACGCTCCGGCCGCCGAGCCGGTTGCGGCGCTGGGGACGGCCGGGGTGCGACTGGCACCGGGCGAGTCCGGGGCCTTGGAGGTCACGCTCACCTCCCAGGTGAGCACCCCCGTCTCCGTACAGGCTCAACTGATCAGCCCCTGGGGGACGTTCGAGCTGTTCCCCGAGTGGGACACGGGCACCGAGGTGCCGGCGCACGGCGAGGCCGTGGTGCGCTTCCCCGTCACCGTCCCGGCAGGGACCCGCCCCGGCGGCTGGTGGGCCGTGGTCAAGCTGGCGGCGGCGGGCTGGCTGCACTACACCGAGGCGGTAGAGATCGAGGTGACCCCGTGACCGGGCCGCGGGCGGCCGCGCACGTCGGGGCGCGCGCCGTCACCGAGGACGCGGTCCAGGCGAGGGTCACGGCACTGCGCCGGGGCCCGCTGGCCACCCGGCTGCCCCGCCCGGGCACGGCGGACGCCCGCAATCTGCGCCGCTGGGTGGTCCAGCTGCTGACGTACGAAGCGGTGATCGAAGACGCGGCGGCGGCCATGGGCCTGGCCACTGAACAGACCCACCGGCGAAGGGAGTTCAATCTGTCCGCCGCACTGAGCACGGGCGGAGTCACAGCAGCCGTACTCGCCTCGCTCCCGGTCGCCATGGCTGTGTACGACCACATCACCGCCCACATCACTGTCCCCCCGTCCGAGGTACGCGCCTACTACGACCGCAACCGCGACGAGCACCCCGACCCGTACGAGAAGGCCCGCCCAGCCATCGCACACGAACTGCGCCGAGCGGCAGCGGACCGCCACTTCGCCCTCTGGCTGGAACACCGCCACGCGATGACGGTCACCCTTCATCCCGGCTTCGAACACCCCGCCGATCCCCGCCACGCCGACGCCACCCACCGGCACTGACGCGGCAAGGCACCACGCCTACAGTGCGGTGACCCCCGGAGTGTGGACACAGGGGCTCATGCGACGAGTGAGAGTTTAGCTATCTTGCGGTGTTGCTGTTCGAACTCCATCGGCGAGTACGACACCAGCAGGTTCTTTGTCATCGCCGCTGGGGACGCGGGAGTGATGCCGGACTACCCGTTCCGGCTGAGCTGCCAGGCCGCCACGCAGCTGGGCCCGGCGGCCGCCGACACGATCCTGCGCCGGATCGCGGGGAAGGCGCCCGCTCCCGTCCGGATGTTCTTCGCCGGGCAGTGCCTCAGCCTCGGCCGGAAGGAGGGCGTCACCCAGTTCTCCTACCCGAACGACAAGGTGAACGCGCTCAGCATCAGCGGGCGGCCCGGTGCCGGCGTCAAGGAGATCGCCTGCGTGTTCACCGTCAACAAGTTGGTGTCCGGGGCACGCAAGGCCGGTTCCCGCGCATCCCACGGCCACAGCACCGACCGCCTGGACACGCCTGGGGCGCGACAGACGCCGTCCAACACCGGGCGCGCCGCTTGACCGCTCCTCCTTCCTTCGGCCGGTTCATGTTCAACGGCCTGCTACTGGCGCATGGGGCCGACCGCGAGAGAGCGAAACACACGTATGCTCCGCCGTCGAAGCGGACGTGGCAGTTCGGGCAGAGGCACAGCAAGTTCTCGGTGAGGTCGGGTCCGCCGTCCTCTCTGGCTTGCTCCGGCTCGAACACGACCGAACCACCTGAACGAAGATCACCAAGAGTCACGAGACATTACTGAGATGCGGCGCGGTTCCGCCGGCACCGGCGGACTGGAGCACATACCCGCCCCGATCCGCCTGCCGACATCAGTGCTGTGCCGGGCGGCATCCTCATCCGCCCGGCACAGCGGACTGCCGGCTAGCGAGGCGTCACGGTGAAGCGGTGAGCGCCGGCGTCCAGAGCGGTGATCGTGACGTGGCCATCGACGACCTTCACGTCACGACGTGCGGCGCGGTGTCCGTCCCACACCTTGCTCCCGTTGACGCGTACCACCACGTCCTTGGCCGCTTGGGGGAAGACGACCACACCGGCGGTGCGCTTGGGAGCATGGACGGTCAGCTTGAACTGCGTGGGGGAGTTGGTCCACGCGACCCGTAGCGGACCGTGCGGGGTGGGCAGTTCACCTTGCGCCCAGGCAACGCTCCCCGGATGGGGGCGCACCTGCCATGTGGTGTATCCCGGCGCGGTCGGCTGGGCGCCCAGGAGCTCGTGCGTCAACGCCGGCAGAACACCCGTCGCCCACCCGTGGGCCATGCTGGTGAAACCGTCCTGGTAGAGCGACCCGTTGGGACCGATGGCCTCCCAATGGGTGATGCCCGGGTCGTGGCTGTCCATCCAGCCGTAGGTGCGCCGGATCTGGTCCAGTGCGGAGTCCGCGCGCCCGGTCAGGAAGCGGGCGACGATCTCCGGGTATGAGGTGAACGCGTACACGCGCTGCGAGGCGCCACCGAAAATGGTGTCGTTGTCCATGAACGCGTTGCCGTAACGCAGTTGCGTGGTGGCGTCGAGATGTCCGAGAGCGCTGGTGGCGCGCTCGGAGTCGGCGACTCCTGCGGTGATGGCGATGGAATTGCCGTCCTGGGCGTGCCGGACCGGGCCGGTCGAGGAGTCGAGATAGGCGCCCGCCGACTCGTCCCACAGATGGGTGTTGACAGCCTGGGTGACGTCCTCAGCGCGTCGTGCCCACCGTGTCGCGTCCGCGTCGTGCCCCAACCACCGCGCCAGGCGTGCCGCGTCGTTGAGGGCCTGGACGTAAAGAACGTTGTAGTAGGTGATCCGGCCGGTGCGGTTCAGGAAGGCGTAGTCGCCATAGCTTCCGGTGTCGTTGAGCCCCTTACTGAGCAGTCCGGCCGTGTCGGTGACGCTGGGGTACCACTCGTCCAGGACTTTCAGCAGGTTCGGGTAGTAGCGGGCAGCGTAGGCCCGGTCCCCGGTGTACAGGACGTAGTCCCAGCTGCAGGTCACCCACCACAGGGGATAGTCGAACAGGTGAAGGTCGTAATGGGCGATGGATGCCGGCGGGATCCATCCGTCGGCCCGCTGGTGGTCGGCGAGATCCGCCAGGACGTTGCGCGCTGCGGCTGCGGCGTCGTCGTGCGTGAGGTACAGGGTCCGCGCGGACACTGCGAGGTCGCCGACGTAGGGGTCGCGGTCCCGCTTGGGGGCGTCGTGCAGAACCAGCTTTCCCTCGAGCGATTCGCTCCAGGCGTTGCGAGGATCGACGTCGTCACGGCGGAACGTGTCGATGACAAGCTCGTTGGTGTACGACGCGCCGTACCAGTAGCGGTTCAAGTCCTCGTCGGAGCACTCGAACCAGCCACGGTAGGTATTCGGTGTCCCCAGATAGGCGCTGAACTCCAGGACGACGGAATCGACCGCGACCGTGCCCCAGGGCTGCGCCGCGGGGGCGTCGGTGGCCAGGGCATCCAGAGTGATCTTCAGGTAGCGGAATCCGTGCAGTCCGTCCGCGTAGACCTTGTCCCCGGCCTGGAAGCCCTTGCGGTCGAGCCAGTCGGCGCCCCGGGCGGGAACGGCGAACTGGTCGGTTCCCTGGCTCGCCCCGCCGGCCTGGTCGTTGCGCGTGAAGTCGGAGCGGTCGGTCAAGAACTGCTTCGTCTCCGAAAACGCCAGGCGCACCCCGGGCGAGTTGTCGGAGGCCGAGGCGAAGAGGATACGCGGATACCCCACGACGACTTTGCCGAAGTCGAGCGTCACACTCGGCGCGGCAACCACCGCGATCGGCTCGGGCCATACCTCATTGACACGGGTGAAAGCGCCGTGCGACGTGTCCTGGACCGCGGTGACCGTGATACGGACCCGGGTGGTGGTCACCGCTGCCGCGAACGGCACCGCACACTGGATGACATCGTTGTCTGAGATCGTGGCGACGGTCTGCCACCGCTCTTCCTGCCAGGCCTCGACAGTGAAGTGGGTCGGCACGCCGTCGCTGTTGGAGACGAGCGTGAGACCGGACAGCTCCTTCGGGGCGGGCAGAGTGATGGTCAGTGTGTCGGGTCCGGCGGCTATCGTGTCGTCGTTCCAGAACGTGTCCGGGTTTCCGTCGATGGCGTTGTCGGCCACGTAGGTGCGCGGCTTTCCGTCATTGCCGTTGTTGCCGGCGTGTGCGGAGGACGCCTCGGCGGTGGTCCCCTCGGGCCATGTGGGCGGGACCGCCGGCCTCTCACGGTGCAGGACGGTTGCGGGCCCGCCCGCTCGCAGCAGGGCGTTGGGCCGTTGTACATCGCCGGTGGTGGCAATGACCCGGACCGGCCGCACGGTGGGGGACGAGGGCGCCTGCACATAGCGGTGCCAGGATCCGGGGCCTCCAGCGGCCCCGGGGGCGGCCTTCTGCGGAGGAGTCGCGTCGGCCGATGCGGCCCCGGCTCCGGAAACAGTCACGGACAGGGCTACGGCGCTCGCTCCCGCGACCACCGCGCGACGGCTTGGGCCAGGCTGCTCAACACTCGGGCGCATACTGCCTCATCTCTCGCTCGATCGTTAATTGAAACGATTCAATTCCGGGGAGTGAGGTGAAGTTATCGCAGGGCGTTCGCGCCGTACAGAGATCGCGCAGGATGAGCCGCTCTCCGCGTGGGAATGGGCAGAAATGATCTACAACTCGCCTGACTGTCAGAGCCTGGCGTGGAGAAGCCGTGTTCAGTTTCGGCCGTGCGACAAGAGAGCGGGCGCCACGGAATGTCGGTTACGCCTCGGTTCACCAGAACGTCGGCCGCGCGGCCCATCAAGGCGAGCATCCTGGCCAGAGGTGCCGCATTGGAGGGCGGGCTCACCGGCGGTTCGAAAGGGCCGAAGCCGTGCAACTGCGTGTCCAGATGGGCGCCTTGCACAAGATCCCAGGCATGTACGGTCAGATCGAGCGTCAACTGCCAGGCGGCCGGCGGGGTCGTGACGCATGGCGGCGAACAGCAGATGTCGCCTGCCCTGGTCGTCGGTGAAGTCGGTGGCCAGGCTGCGGGCGTTTCACCGCGAAGCCCGCAGACCTCCGTTGCTCGGGATGCCCGCGGCCCGCGCACACCTCTCGCACATGGTCGAGCAGTTCCCGCGACCGGCAGATCGCGGGTGGGCGTTGCCCGCGCGTGGAGCGGTCCGCAATGCACGAGGCCACCCGATTGACGCCGTGTTCGTCGCGACGGCAGTCAGTCAGGCAGGCCCGCAGTCAGCCACACAGGAGAAATGTCATGCGGTACGTCGTCACAGGCGCCACCGGACAACTGGGCCGCCTGGTCGTTGAAGAACTGCTGGAGCGCGGGGTCGTGCCCCGCCGACCTCGTTGACCACAGCTTGGTCGTGACGAAGGCGTTGCCGCGGGGGAGGCCCAAGCGACGGATGCTCGCCGACCTCCTATTCGTTGCGATAGCCCGCGGCGGTTTCGATCAGCCCGTATTCGCCCTTGAGCGCGGTCTCGAGCCCAGGCACGGTCTCCTCAGGTAACCCAAGCGGCTCCAAGAGACCGAATCCGCTTGTGTGATGGGATGCCCACTGGCGCTCACGGCGGGCACGCGGGTACGTCGCGACAGCCGCAGGAACGAGGGAAGAGGGAGAGGGGGCCATGACGAGCGGGCACGAGACTCACGGGGCAGCTTTCGGCCCGCGGCTGCTGCAGACGCGCGCCCTGACCCGTGAGGCCGGGCAGGCACGGCAGCTCCTGGCCGCCGGGAAGTGGCGCCCTGCCGCGGTGGACTCCGAAGCAGCAGCGGCCGTCCTCGACCGCCTCGCGGCCCCGCTCCCAGCCCGGCGGGCAGCGACCGCACGGACGCTGGCCACGGACCGGGACCGGCGACTCCAACGCCTCCTGCGCACCACCCTCCACCATCTCGACGCAGGCACCGTCAGCCCGCCCGCGGCCGCCCTCTTGGCCGCCGTCGCCCGCGCTTTCCTGCCTTGGCATGCCACCCCGAACCCACCGGGCGCAGCGGCGGCCCCGAGATACGGGACCCCGGCGGGGACGGCAGACGGCCTGGCCGTGCCACCGACAGAGGCTGGCGAGGCCCTGCTCCCCGATTTGATCGCACTGTTCGCCGTGCTGGCCTCGACGAGCCTGCCCGGGACCGTCCCGCTCACGCACCCGGTCGAGCCCTGGCAGGTCCGGTACGCGGGCCGCTTCCGTCGTTATGACAGACCCGCTTTCGGGGTGTGGACGGCCGAGACCGTCGCCTGCCCGGCGTGCGGGGGTATGGCCGGCCCGTGGACCGTGACTTGCGACTGGCGCCTGATCTCGCTGGGCTGCCCGTGCGGGGTGGTGACCCACGAGCACGGCCTCGCCTTCTCCGAAGTCTGGCTTCTTCTACCGGACATGTGACCAGGCGTCGTGGCCGACCGCCCGACGCTCAGTCACAGCCAGCAGGTTGGAAAGGGCTTATGGCTTTCCCTGGGTTCCCCGGCTCCAGGATGAATCTTTCCCGTTTTCCCTAAGGACGAAGGGTGGGGCTGGACGCAAACGGCATGTCGCCGCCAGTGACGCCCGTTGTGCAAGCCCGGGACTTTAGTCCCGGGTAGTTGACTGATGCAGGCCAATTACTGGTGGCAGATGGAGGCCCGGCTGCACGCAGGGCCGGACCTCCAGCGGGTTGCACCATTTCTCGGACTGAGTCGTGGGGGGACTCAGCAGCCGTAGTTGATCAGGTCGAACGAGGCGTAGTGGTCGGCGGTGTAGTAGTCCTCCTGGTTCTCCTCACCGGTGACGATGCGGCGCGCACCGCGCGTGGAGGAGCCCGGCGTGATCACGGTGTATTCGTGATAGTAGCCAGAGGACTGGCTCGGCAGGATGCCTTCCCGGTTCTGGAAGACGGTGCCGTCCTGTGAGTACGGGTAGGGGCCGCCCTGCTCGATCAGTTCGAGGGTGTCGTACGCCTGGGAGGGCAGGTCGCTGTAGCAGATGCTGCCGACCGCGGCGGCCGCCGGGGTGGCGGTGACGGTGCCTCCGACGAGGAGGGCGGACAGGACGGCGGCCGCGGCGCCGATGCGGGTGATTCGTGGGGGGAATCTCATGCCCACATGATGACGCGCGTAGACAGTGGCATGTCAATGACAACTCCGGAGATTTTTCCGTCAAGTCCGATGAGTTTTCGGGAAGTTAACCTGTCGCGCGACGGCTTCATGAGGCCCGCACGTTCGGCTCGCCGGCGCTCTTGGCGTAGGTCGTTCCTGACCGCGCTCGCTACCAGCCGCGCGCGTAGGAACCCTCACGGAACATGCCAGTACTTCGTCCTCGCTGTGCCGCACCCCAAGGTCCCCGCTGGCCCTCACTTCCTCCTGGCCTGACGCCTGCCCGCCCAGGCCGGCGAGGATCGAACGCGCGCTCTCGGTGGTCGGCGTTATCGGAGCCGTACCGGCCCCGCGTCGATCGGCACGTGGACCAGGAGGCGCTTCGAGGTGGCGTACGCGGGTGTGGCGAGCGAAGTCGCGGCCAGGGACGTGGCGGCCGCGGTGACGAACGTGCGGCGCTTCACGCGAGTGCCTCCAAGTGGCTTGCAGAAGGAGCAAGTTGACTCAGAATCGCGGAACGGTGGGGGATCGGCCGGACAGCGCCGTGACCCGTTGTCGTGAGGGCGGCGGCCTCCACCGCCGAGGCGCCCTCGACCAGCCGGGAACGCTCCGTCGAAGGCGTCGCTGGCGCGGGAGGCGTCGACGGGGGTGACGCGGTGCGCGGCGTGACCGGCTGCAAGAAGCAGCCCGCGGCGCCGAAGCCCGCGTGGGCGCAGCCGCCGGCGCACGTCATGGCAGACCCTGTTCGTCAGGCGTGACTGGATGCACGGCGCCGACGCCTCGTCCGTACGTTCCCCACGACCTGCCCCGGCTACGGGTTCACCGGAGCCGGGCAGGTCCGCACCCGCTGCGTCGGGTTGCCGCGCGCCGGCGTCCCGGGGTTGGTCAGGGGCGCCAGCCGTACTGCGACGGGATGCGTACGTCCGCGCCGAGTTCGCGGGCGGCGCGGCGGGCCCAGGTGGGCTCGCGCAGCAGCTGACGGCCGATCAGGACGGCATCCGCCTCGCCGTTGGCGAGGATCTTCTCGGCCTGCTCCGGGTCGGTGATCTCGCCGACCGCCGCCACCGGCATCTCCGTCTCGCGGCGGACCTGGGCGGCGAAGGGCACCTGGTAGTTCGGGCCGACCGGGATGCTCACCCCGGCGGCGTTGCCGCCGGTGGAGACGTCCATCAGGTCCACGCCGTGCTCGGTGAGGATCCGGGCGAGGGCGACGGTCTCCTCCGGCGTCCAGCCGTCCTGCTCCAGCCAGTCGGTGGCGGAGATCCGGAAGAACAGCGGCAGTTCGTCGGGCCATTCCGCGCGTACGGCGTCCACGACCTCGACGGCCAGGCGGACGCGGTTCTCGAACGAGCCGCCGTAGGCGTCCGTGCGGGTGTTGCTGTGCGGGGAGAGGAAGTTGCCGATCAGGTAGCCGTGGGCGCCGTGGATCTCGATCACCTGGAAACCGGCCTGGAGCGCCAGGCGCGCCGAGGCGCGGAATCGGCCGACGACCTCCTGGATCTCCTCGACGGTCAGCTCGCGCGGCACCGCCAGTCCGGTATAGGCGACGGCACTCGGGCCGACCGGCTGCCACCCGTGCTCGTCCGGGCCGACGGCGCGGTCGCCCTCCCAGGGCCGGCTGGTGGACGCCTTGCGGCCGGCGTGGGCGAGCTGGATACCGGGGATGGTGCCCTGCTCCTTGAGGAAGGAGGTGATCCGACGCAGGGCGTCGGCCTGGGTCTCGTTCCACAGTCCCAGGTCGTTGGGGGAGATCCGTCCTTCGGGGGCGACGCCGGTGGCCTCCAGGATGATCAGGCCGGTGCCGCCCGCGGCGCGCGCGCCGTAATGCTGGAAGTGCCAGTCCGTGGGCACGCCCTGCGCCGGGCCCGCGGGGGCCGCGGAGTACATGCACATCGGGGGCATCCACACCCGGTTGGGGATGGTCACGGACCGCAGGGTGTACGGCTCGAACAAGACGCTCACGGAGGTCTCCCGTCGATCGGAAGGTGGGGGGGAGTGCGTCGGTCGCGCGCTGCGGTGGGCACGACCGGCATCTCGTACGATAAATCTCGTAGTACGTCATCTGTCAAATTACGATGACCCTCGTACAAGCATGTGCTGCAATGTGCTGCGAGAGGGTCGCCACCTGCCCGGAGCTGATCCGCCATGTCTCATCCGCAGGCCGAGGCCGCCGCGCGCCGTTCGACGGGGCGGGAGTTGCCGCACCCGGACCGCGACGAGATCCGCCTCACCGCCGTCCTGCACGCCCTCGCCGACCCGATGCGGATGCGCGTCGTCCGCGCGCTGGCCGAGGACGGCGGGGAGCTGTCCTGCACCGACATCGAGTTGCCGGTCACCAAGTCCACCCGCACCCATCACTACCGGGCGCTGCGGGAGAGCGGAGTGCTGCGCCAGGTCTACCGGGGCACCGCCAAGATGAACCGGCTGCGCCGCGAGGACCTGGACGCCCGCTTTCCCGGGCTGCTCGACACGGTCCTCGCCGCCGCGGACAACAGTCCCGAACTCTGACGCGCCGTGCGTCGGCGCGGCGTCTGCCGGATGCCGGTCTACCAGGTTCGGGCCGCCTGCCGGAGGCGGTCGCGGACGCGGTTCACGTCGGGGTTGGCGTCGGTGCCGGGGCGCTGGACCAGGAAGAGGGTGTTCAGCGGCGGCTCCTGCGGCTCGTGGAGGAGGGCGAGGCGGCCGGAGTCCAGGTACTCCTGGCACAGCGAGCGGGGCAGCACGCTGTAGCCGGCGCCCGCGTTGACCGCCGACAGCACCGCGTACAGGTTGGGCACGGTGACGGCCGCGCGGGCGGTGAGCTGCTTGCCGAAGATGCTGCGCCAGTAGCGGCGCACGATCGGCAGGTCCTCGGCGTACGTCACCATCGGGACGTCCCGCAGGGCTGCGCACGGGTCGTCGGCCTCGCCCTGCCCGGCGACGCGCTCCGCCCAGGCGGGGCTCGCGACCAGCAGATACTCCTCGTCGGCGAGTGGCACCGACTCCAGCGCCCGGCCGCGCGGGCGCCGGGTGGCGATCACCAGGTCGTGCCGGCCGGCCCGCATCTCCTCTAGCAGGGGCTCGGGCAGGCCCTGGGTGACGCGGAGCTGGACGCCGTCGGCGACGAGCGGGACCAGGGCGGGCAGTACCCGGACGCAGAGCAGCTCCGACGGTCCGGCCAGATGCACGGGCGCGGCCACCGCGCCGGCATCCTGCAGCGTGGCCAGCGCGTCCAGCGGGCCGGCGATCTGCCCGGCGAGTTCGTGGGCGTAGGGCGTGGGCTCCACCCCGCGGGACAACCGGGTGAACAGGTCGCGCCCGGTCTGCTGCTCCAGGGTGCGGATCTGCGCGGTCACGGTCGGCTGGGACAGCCCGAGCCGCGGCGCCGCCGCCGTGAACGACCCCGAGCGGTACACGGCCAGGAACGTGCGCAGCAGGTTCAGGTCCGCGTGCGGCGGGAGCGGCTTGCCACCGGCCGTCGGGGTTGCGCCGGGAGCCTCGCTCGTGGTCCTGCCCAGGAGCTCGCCCGTGGCGAGCATCTGGTGCTTCATGGCATCCAGCGTAGCGACCGAATCCATCGGGGTTCCGATAGCAGGAATCAGCCTCCCTATTGGCAATCGGATAGGAATCCGGATCGTCGGCGAGGCCTCCGACGGCAGCGAGGTCGAGGCGCTCGTCGAGCACACCCGCCCGGATGTCGTCCTCATGGACATCCGGATGCCGACCGTCGACGGCCTCGCGGCCACCGAGAAGCTGCGCGGCCGCAAGGACACCCCCAGGTCGTGGTCCTCACCACCTTCCACGCCGACGAGCAGGTGCTCCGGGCCCTGCGCGCGGGCGCCGCCGGGTTCGCCCTCAAGGACACCCCGCCCGCCCAGATCCTCGACGCGGTACGACGGGTCGCGGCCGGCGACCCCGTGCTCTCGCCCACCGTCACGCGCCAGCTGATGGAACACGCGGCCGCACACCGGGGTTCGTGCGCCGCACGGAGCATCACACGGAGGACCCCGGCGCGACGCCGGGCGGGGTCCTGAGCGCTCCGGTGGCCTCCGGACCGCCGCGGTGCGGCTCCGCACAGGGGGAGCCGCACCGCGGAAGGCCGGGTTCAGCCCCGCGCGCCGGGAATCTCCGACAGCCGCACCGGGCGCCGCTCGTGCCGCGACAGCTCGCAGGCCTCCGCGATGCGCAGCGCGTGCAGGGCCTCCCGGCCGTCGCACGGGTTGGCGCGTTCGCCGCGGACGACCTCGACGAAGGCGGCGAGCTCGGCCTCGTACGCGGGGCCGAAGCGCTCCAGGAAGCCCATCCACGGCTTGTCGGCGGGCGGCGGCCCGGCCGGTTCCGTGGAGGCGATCGGCGTACGGTCGTCCAGGCCGACGCCGATCTGGTCCAGTTCGCCGGCGAGCTCCATGCGGACGTCGTAGCCCGCGCCGTTCAACCGGGTGGCCGTCGCCGTGGCGAGCGTGCCGTCGTCCAGGGTGAGGACGGCGGCGGCCGTGTCGACGTCGTTCGCCTCGCGGAACATCGCGGGCCCGGCGTCGGAGCCGGTCGCGTACACCTCGACGACGTCGTGGCCCGTGACCCATCGCAGTATGTCGAAGTCGTGGACCAGGCAGTCCCGGTAGAGCCCGCCGGAGAGCGGGAGGTAGTCGGCCGGCGGCGGCGACTGGTCGGACGTCATCGCCCGGACGGTGTGCAGCCGTCCGAGCCGTCCCGACCGGACCGCCTCGCGCGCGGCCGTGTAGCCCGCGTCGAAGCGGCGCTGGAAGCCCAGCTGCAGGACCGTTCCGGCGGCGTCGACCTCGGCGAGCGCGGCCAGCGTGCCCGGCAGATCGAGGGCGATGGGTTTCTCGCAGAACACCGGGAGCCCGGAGCGAGCTGCCCGGCCGATCAGTTCGGCGTGGGCCGAGGTGGCCGCGGTGATGACGATGGCGTCCACGCCCCAGGTGAAGATGTCGTCCACACTGGGCGCCGCCGTCTCGCCCAGGCGGTCCGCGAGCTCTTGAGCCCGCGCGGTGTCCGCGTCCGTCACGATGAGGGAGCCGACCTCGCGGTGACGACTGAGAGCGGTCGCGTGGAAAGTGCCGATACGGCCCGTTCCGATGAGTCCGATGCGCATGGGAACAAACTGAGGGCGGACCAGGCACCATGTCAATGGTTTGTCCGGACAATCGAACTTCAGAACTTCCCGTCAACATCTCACGGAGCTACGCTCGGGCCGTGCCGAAACCAGATGTGGATCCGACCGTGTCGCTCCAGCTCAGCGTCGACCGCAGCAGTCCGGTCCCGCTGTACTTCCAGCTGTCCCAGCAACTGGAGGCCGCGATCGAGCACGGAACCCTGACCCCGGGCAGCCTGCTGGGCAACGAGATCGAGCTCGCCGCACGGCTCGGCCTGTCCCGGCCCACGGTCCGCCAGGCCATCCAGTCCCTCGTCGACAAGGGCCTGCTGGTCCGGCGCCGCGGCGTCGGCACCCAGGTCGTGCACAGCCAGGTCAAGCGCCCGCTGGAACTCAGCAGCCTGTACGACGACCTGGAGGCGGCCGGGCAGCGCCCCGCGACCCGGGTGCTGGTCAACACCGTCGTGCCGGCCTCCGCCGAGGTCGCGGCGGCCCTGGGTGTCGCCGAGGGCAGCGACGTACACCGTGTGGAGCGACTCCGCCTCGCCCACGGCGAACCGATGGCGTACCTCTGCAACCACCTGCCTCCCGGCCTGCTGGAGCTGGACAGCGCCCAGATGGAGGCCACCGGCCTGTACCGGCTGATGCGTGCCGCGGGCATCACCCTGCACAGCGCCCGCCAGTCCGTCGGCGCCCGCGCGGCCACCGCGGAGGAGGGCGAGCGGCTCGGGGAGCCCGCCGGAGCCCCGCTGCTCACCATGCAGCGCACCACCTTCGACGACACCGGCCGTGCCGTCGAGTTCGGCTCCCACACCTATCGCGCCTCGCGCTACTCCTTCGAGTTCCAGCTGCTTGTGCGGCCGTAAAGGCCCGGCGGATCTCAATCGTAAGAATGTTCTGACAAGTCCATTGACTGACGCGCGGACCCGGAGCTAGAACTCCCCTCAGCCGCAACGGGGCGGCGGGAGAGAGGGTGGTCCCACCATGCGTACAGCCCGAACCGCAGCAGCGGTGATAGCCGTCATCGCGCTCGCGGCCGGATGCAGCAGCTCCGGTGGCAAGGACTCCGAGAACAAGGCCGACAGCAGTGAGAGCGGTGGCAAGGCGGCCACCACGCCCCGTCTGAAGATCGCCATGGTGACGCATTCCGGCGAGGGCGACACCTTCTGGGACATCGTCCAGAGCGGCGCGAAGCAGGCGGCCAGTAAGGACAACGTCGACTTCCTGTACTCCAACGACAAGGAAGCCAACGGCCAGGCGCAGCTCGTCCAGGCCGCCATCGACAAGAAGGTCGACGGCATCGTGGTCACCCTGGCGAAGCCCGAGGCCATGAAGGACGTCCTCGCGAAGGCCGCGCAGGCGGGCATCCCGGTCGTCACGATCAACTCCGGCGCCGAGTTCTCGAAGCAGTTCGGGGCGCTGGTGCACTTCGGCCAGGACGAGTCGGTCGCCGGTGAGGCCATCGGTGACGAGCTCAACAAGCGCGGTCTGGAGAAGGCCGTCTGCGTCATCCACGAACAGGGCAACGTCTCGCTGGAGCAGCGCTGCGCGGGCGTGAAGAAGACCTTCCAGGGCTCGGTCGAGAACCTCAACGTCGACGGCACCAACGCCCCCGCCACCCAGTCCTCCATCGAGGCGAAGCTCCAGGCGACCAAGGGCATCGACGCCGTCGTCACGCTGGGCGCCCCGATCGCCGCCGTCGCGGTGCAGGCCAAGACCGACGCGGGCAGCAAGGCAGAGATCGACACCTTCGACCTCAACGCCGAGGTGGTCAAGCGTCTGAAGGCCAAGGAGGTCGGCTTCGCCGTGGACCAGCAGCCCTACCTGCAGGGCTACGAGGCCATCGACGAGCTGTGGCTCTACAAGACCAACGGCAACGTGCTCGGCGGCGGCCAGACCGTCCTCACCGGCCCGGCCATCGTGACGGAGAAGGACGTACCGCAACTCGAGAAGTACACCGCGCGCGGGACCCGCTGATGGGGTGCACCATCCCCGTGTCCGTTGCGTCTGCCTGGGGGGCAAACCCCGGACCCCCGGCCGAGGGTCGGCCGCGGTGCCCGGGACCTGGGCGGCGGCAGCGATCCAGGGTCGGCGATACTTGGGCGTTCGGGGCCGGAGGACATCCGGCCCCCGGGGCCTACCGGAAGGCCCACCGGGCCGGTCCGCGGGCCCTGGCGCACCAAGTAGCACAGCAAGAAGGGCACGGCCTCGTGGCACGGACTCGGACCTGGGTAAGCATCGCGCTCGCAGGGGCGCTGGGGGTGTCCCTCGCGGGATGCAGCAGCACCGGCGGGAAGCGGGCCGAGGATGCCCGTAAGGCGGCGGCGGCCGAGGGCAAGGCCGCGGTGAACACGCCCAACTGGACGTTCGCGATGATCACCCACTCGGGGGACGGCGACACGTTCTGGGACATCGTGCAGAGCGGCGCCGAGCAGGCCGCCGTCAAGGACAACATCAACTTCGTGTACTCGCACAACGCGGAGGCGCAGCAGCAGGCGCAGCTCATCGACGCCGCGGTGGACAAGCAGGTCGACGGCATCATCGTCACGCTGGCCAAGCCGGACGCGATGAAGGCCGCCGTCGCGCGCGCCGAGAAGGCCGGCATCCCGGTGATCACGGTGAACTCCGGCTCCGAGCAGTCCAAGGCGTTCGGAGCGCTCACCCACATCGGGCAGGACGAGACGATCGCCGGTGAGGCGGTCGGCGACGAGCTGAACAAGCGGGGCCGCAAGAAGGCCCTGTGCATCCTGCACGAGCAGGGCAACGTCGGTCACGAGCAGCGCTGCGCGGGCGTCAAGAAGACCTTCGACGGCACCGTGCAGAACCTCTACGTCCAGGGCACCAGCATGCCCGACGTGCAGTCCTCCATCGGCGCCAAGCTGCAGGCCGACAAGTCCATCGACTCGGTCGTCACGCTCGGTGCCCCCTACGCAGACACCGCGGTGAAGGCCAAGAAGGACGCGGGCAGCAGCGCCGAGATCGACACCTTCGACCTGAACGCGAAGGTCGCCGCGGAGCTCAAGGACGGCACGCTGGGCTTCGCCGTCGACCAGCAGCCCTACCTCCAGGGGTACGAGGCCGTGGACCTGCTCTGGCTCTACAAGTACAACGCCGATGTCCTCGGCGGCGGCCAGCCGGTCCTCACCGGACCGCAGATCATCACCAAGGACCAGGCCGCCGCGCTGGAGAAGTACACGAAGCGGGGAACCCGATGACCGCCACCGCACCCGCCCCCGCGCCGTCGCCGGGCACCAAGGCCGACGAGCGCCTCCTGAAGACCTCGCCGCTGCGCAAGCTCATGGGCCGTCCCGAGCTCGGCTCCGTGGTCGGCGCGATCGCGGTCTTCCTCTTCTTCGCGATCTTCGCGGACAGCTTCGTACGGGCCGCGAGCCTGAGCACGGTCCTGTACGCCTCGTCGACGATCGGCATCATGGCCGTACCGGTCGCGCTGCTGATGATCGGCGGCGAGTTCGACCTCTCCGCGGGCGTCATGGTGACCAGCTCCGCGCTGATCTCCTCGATGTTCAGCTACCAGATGACCACGAACGTCTGGGTCGGCATCCTGGTCTCGCTGGTCGTCACGCTGGCGATCGGCGTCTTCAACGGCGTCATGCTGACCCGCACCGACCCACCGAGCTTCATCATCACCCTCGGCACCTTCCTGATGCTG
The DNA here is from genome assembly GCF_040652275.1 of Streptomyces sp. NPDC048275. NCBI lineage: Bacteria > Bacillati > Actinomycetota > Actinomycetes > Kitasatosporales > Streptomycetaceae > Streptomyces > Streptomyces sp. NPDC048275. The sequence goes on along the minus strand of NZ_JBEZLR010000022.1, from coordinate 27,759 downwards.
ACCGGAATGAACCTCGGCTTCACCAAGCTGATCAGCGAAACGGTCTCCACGAAGTCGATCGCCGACATGGAGGGCTTCTCCTCCGCCAAGGACGTCTTCGCCTCGACGATCACCATCGGCGGCGTCGACTACAAGATCACCATCCTGTGGTGGCTGGCCCTGGTCGTCGTCGCCACCTGGATCCTCCTGCGCACCAAGGTCGGCAACTGGATCTACGCCGTCGGCGGCGGCGAGCAGGCCGCCCGCGCGGTCGGCGTCCCGGTCAACAAGACGAAGATCGGCCTCTATATGGGCGTCGCCTTCGGCGCCTGGGTCTCCGGCCAGCACCTGCTGTTCTCGTTCGACGTCGTGCAGTCCGGCGAGGGCGTCGGCAACGAGCTGATCTACATCATCGCGGCCGTCATCGGCGGCTGTCTGATCACCGGCGGTTACGGCTCCGCGGTCGGCGCGGCGGTCGGCGCGCTGATCTTCGGCATGGTGAGCAAGGGCATCGTGTACGCCGAGTGGAACCCGGACTGGTTCAAGTTCTTCCTGGGAGCGATGCTGCTCCTGGCGACCCTGCTCAACCACTGGGTCCGCAAGCGCGCGGAGGCGACGAAGTGACGAGCGGTGGCGACGAAGTGACGAGTGGAGGCGACGACATGACGACGGACGCGGACAAGGCGACGGACGCGGCCTCCGCGGAACGTACGGCACTCGTCGAGCTCGACGACGTCAGTAAGTACTACGGCAACGTTCGGGCCCTCGAAGGCGTCTCGCTGGTGGTGCACGCCGGGGAGATCTCCTGCGTGCTCGGCGACAACGGCGCGGGCAAGTCCACCCTCATCAAGATCATCGCGGGGCTGCATCGCCACGACGCGGGAACGCTCCGCATCGAGGGCGAGGAAACCCGTCTGTCGTCCCCGAGGGAGGCTCTGGACCGCGGTATCGCCACGGTCTACCAGGACCTCGCCGTCGTCCCGCTGATGCCGGTCTGGCGCAACTTCTTCCTCGGCTCCGAGCCGTCGAAGGGCGTCAGGCCCTTCAAGCGCATGGACGTCGACTTCATGCGCAGGACCACCCACGCGGAGCTTCTGCGCATGGGCATCGACCTGCGTGACGTCGACCAGCCCATCGGCACCCTCTCCGGCGGTGAGCGCCAGTGCGTGGCGATCGCCCGCGCCGTCTACTTCGGCGCCAAGGTCCTCGTCCTCGACGAGCCCACCGCCGCCCTCGGTGTGAAGCAGTCCGGTGTGGTCCTCAAATATGTGGCCGCCGCACGGGACGCCGGACTGGGTGTTGTGTTGATCACCCACAATCCGCACCACGCGTACCTGGTGGGCGACCGTTTCGTCCTCCTGAAGCGCGGCACCATGTCCGGCAGCCACACCCGCGACGAGATCACCCTGGACGAGCTGACCCGCCAGATGGCGGGAGGCAGCGAACTGGACGACCTCAGGCACGAGCTGGAGCGCACTTCGTAGGAGTCTTCGCCGCGAGCCGGAGCGCCCCGACAGGGGCGCGGTGCTGTGACATTTGTGACGTCGCCGCGTGGGCGCGACCAGCCACAACGGACCCGCAGTTCACGCGCGACAGGCACCGCCCCACCGCTCCCGCAGTGCAGCCAGGTGGCGGCGTAAGGCAGAATCGGCCCGATGAGCACCTACCGCGACCTCGCACACCGCGGCTCCGCGCGGGCCACTGTCCTGCGGACCGTCGGGACGCGTGAGCGCCGTTCCCATCTGACGGCGCCCCGCGTACCCACCGTCGGCATCGACATCGGCGGCACCAAGGTGATGGCGGGTGTCGTCGACGCCGACGGCAACATCCTGGAGAAGCTCCGCGCCGAGACGCCGGACAAGTCCAAGAGCCCCAAGGTCGTCGAGGACACCATCGTCGAGCTGGTCCTGGACCTCTCCGACCGGCACGACGTGCACGCGGTCGGCATCGGCGCGGCCGGCTGGGTCGACGCCGACCGCAGCCGCATCCTCTTCGCCCCCCACCTGTCCTGGCGCAACGAACCGCTGCGTGACCGGCTCGCCGGGCGGCTCGCCGTCCCCGTCCTGGTCGACAACGACGCCAACACCGCCGCCTGGGCCGAGTGGCGCTTCGGTGCCGGCCGCGGCGAGGACAACCTCGTCATGATCACGCTCGGCACCGGCATCGGCGGCGCGCTGCTCGAGGACGGCCAGGTCAAGCGCGGCCGGTTCGGCGTGGCCGGCGAGTTCGGCCATATGCAGGTCGTGCCCGGCGGCCACCGCTGCCCCTGCGGCAACCGGGGCTGCTGGGAGCAGTACAGCTCCGGCAACGCGCTGGTGCGCGAGGCCCGCGAACTCGCCGCCGCGGACTCCCCGGTCGCGTACGGGATCATCGAGCGCGTCAAGGGCAACATCCCCGACATCACCGGACCGCTCATCACCGAGCTGGCCCGCGAGGGCGACGCCATGTGCGTCGAGCTGCTCCAGGACATCGGCCAGTGGCTGGGCGTCGGCATCGCCAACCTGGCGGCGGCCCTGGACCCCTCCTGCTTCGTCATCGGCGGCGGCGTCAGCGCCGCTGACGACCTGCTGATCGGCCCGGCGCGCGACGCCTTCCGCCGCCATCTGACGGGCCGCGGCTACCGTCCCGAGGCCCGCATCGCCCGTGCCCAGCTCGGCCCCGAGGCCGGCATGGTGGGCGCCGCCGACCTGGCCCGCCTCGTCGCCCGCCGCTTCCGCCGCGCCAAGCGACGCCGGGTGGAGCGCTACGAGCGGTACGAGCGCTACGCGGAGACGCGCCGTACGACCCAGGGGACGCCGTGACGCCCTCGCTGCCGCTCCAGTCCTCACCCCAGGACGAGCCCGAGCGGCCCTCGGAGGATCCGCGCCGCAAGTTCCGCCGCCGTGCCCTGACGCTGCTGATCATCGTGCTGCTCATCGGCGTCCCGGCGGGCTACCTGGTGATCTCCGCCAACCAGAGCCGCGACAGCGGCAAGGAGAAGGAGAAGAAGTACTCGGCGACCGGCCTCACCTACGGCTGGCCGTCGAAGGTCCAGCGTCGCCTCTACCAGGTGCTGATTCCGCACCCGGCGAACAGGGTCGCGTTCTACGAGACGAACAACTGGAGGAGCAGCCGCCTCTACGCCCAGTTCCAGCTCACCAACGCCGGTCTGGACACCTTCCTCGGCGACCTGGGCACCAACCGGGACGCGCTGAAGGAGAACAACATCACCATCAGCGCCCGCGACCAGAAGGTCACCGGCTGGAAGTTCTCCGTCCCCGGCAAGTGGCGTGGCTTCGTCCGCGAGCAGGAGAACCCGGCGCCCACGCAGGACGTCATCGTGAACCTGGCCAATCCGCAGTACCCGATGGTGTACGTCGTCTCACGCACGGTTCCGTAACGGGGCCGGACCGGTTGTCAGACCCCGCCCGTAGAGTCGAAGACAACTGATTCGACGGAGGGGCGGGAGGTGACCGGGCGCATGGGGGACGGGGCAGTGACGATCGACATGGCTGTGCCGACGCGGCTTGCCGCCGTATTTCTGCCCGCACCGCTGCCGCGTGAGGGCCGCGTCGCCTTCTGGGACCCGGACGGCGAGCCGCTGCAGTCGCCCGAGCCCCTCGGGCAGAGCGAGCTGACGGTCGTACGACGACATGGATCCGGAGCCCGCAGAGGTACCGCTCCCGCGCTGATCCTGCCGCTCGGCGAGGCCCTGCCGCTGCTCGCCGGGGCGCGCCGCGACCCCGCCGCGCATCCCGCGACCGTCTGCTGGGGTGCGGCCGCGCTGCACGCGCTGCGGCTCGTCGCGCGGGGACGACTGCTGCCGGGGCTCACGGCGACGGGCCACGACGCCTGGCGCGCGGGCCCGCTGGACCCGGACGACATCGCCCACCTGCGGGCGGTGGCCGCCGCCCTTCCGTACGAAGGGCATGCCGTCCCGCTCCCCGGCAAGGGCCCCCTCCGGCTGCCCGAACCGGAAGCGCTGATGCGCTCCTTCCTGGACGCGGTCGCCGACACACTGCCGCGCACCCCGGCCGCTCCCCACACCTCCGGAAAACCCTTCGCGGCCAGGGAACCGCAGCGACTGCCCGGTGCCCAGGACTGGGCCGCCGAGGTCGCCGCGGGCATGGACGCGGGCGTCCGGATCTCGCTCCGCCTGGACCTGTCGGCCTACCAGCTCTTCGACGACGGAGAGGAAGCGCACCGTGCGGGCGCGGCCGTCGTCCAGGTGCACAGCCTCGCCGACCCCACGCTCGTCGTCGACGCCGCGGCGCTGTGGGCAGGCACCGCCGACGCCACGTTCGGGCCCCGCGCGCGCGTGGACGCGGCGCTCGCCGTCCGCCGTGCCGCCCGCGTCTGGCCGCCCCTGGACCGCCTGTCCGAACAGGACGTGCCCGACGTACTCGCGCTCTCCGAGGAGGAGCTGTCCGACCTGCTCGGCGTCGCGGCGACCCGCCTCGGCGCGGCCGGAGTGGCCGTCCACTGGCCCCGCGACCTCGCGCAGGACCTGAGCGCGGCCGCCGTGGTGCGCCCCGCGCCCGGGTCGGCCAAGGACGGCACCGGCTTCTTCGAGAGCGAGGAGCTGCTGCAGTTCCGCTGGCAGCTGGCCCTCGGCGGCGACCCGCTCACCGAGGCCGAGATGGACTCACTGGCCGAGGCCCACCGTCCGGTCGTCCGGTTGCGGGACCAGTGGGTCCTCGTCGATCCGGCCCTCGTCCGCAAGGCCCGCAAGCGGGAACTGGGACTGCTCGACCCGGTCGACGCGCTGTCCGTGGCACTCGCCGGCACCGCGGAGGTCGACGGCGAGACGGTCGAGGCGGTACCGGTCGGCGCGCTGGCCGCGCTGCGGGACCGCCTGACGGCCGGCCTGACCCCGGTGGAGCCGCCGCCGGGCCTGCAGGCCCGCCTGAGGGACTACCAACTGCGGGGCCTCGCCTGGCTGGACCTCATGACCTCGCTCGGCCTCGGCGGCTGTCTCGCCGACGACATGGGTCTCGGCAAGACCATCACCGTCATCGCCCTGCATCTGCGCCGGGCCCGCAGCGAGCCCACCCTGGTCGTCTGCCCGGCATCGCTGCTCGGCAACTGGCAGCGGGAGATCACCCGTTTCGCGCCCGGCGTCCCCGTCCGCCGATTCCACGGACCCGACCGCACCCTGGAGGACCTCGACGGCGGCTTCGTCCTCACCACCTACGGCACGATGCGGTCGGCCGCACCGCGGCTCGCCCAGCAGACGTGGGGCATGATCGTCGCGGACGAGGCGCAGCACGTCAAGAACCCCTACTCGGCGACGGCGAAGGCCCTTCGTACCATCCCGTCCCCCGCGCGCGTGGCCCTCACCGGCACCCCCGTGGAGAACAACCTCTCCGAACTCTGGGCCCTGCTGGACTGGACGACCCCCGGCCTGCTCGGCCCCCTCAAGTCCTTCCGCGCCCGGCACGCACGCGCGGTGGAGAACGGCGAGGACGCGGAAGCGGTGGCGCGTCTGGCCCGGCTGATCCGCCCCTTCCTGCTCCGCCGCAAGAAGTCCGATCCCGGGATCGTCCCGGAGCTCCCGCCCAAGACGGAGACGGACCACCCTGTGCCGCTCACCCGTGAGCAGGCCTCGCTGTACGAGGCCGTGGTCCGCGAGTCGATGCTCGCGATCGAGACCTCCGAGGGGATCGCGCGCCGCGGCCTGGTCCTGAAGCTCCTCACCTCCCTCAAGCAGATCTGCAACCACCCGGCGCTGTATCTCAAGGAGGACGCGCGGGCCGCCGCCCACGGACCCTCCGCCCGCTCCGGCAAGCTGGCCCTGCTCGACGAGCTGTTGGACACGCTGCTCGCCGAGGACGGCTCGGCGCTGGTCTTCACCCAGTACGTGGGGATGGCCCGCCTGATCAGCGCGCATCTGACCGCCCGCGCCGTCCCGGTGGAGCTCCTGCACGGCGGTACACCGGTCGCCGACCGGGAACACATGGTGGACCGCTTCCAGAGCGGAGCGACGCCGGTCCTGGTGCTGTCCCTCAAGGCCGCCGGCACCGGCCTGAACCTCACCCGCGCGGGCCACGTCGTCCACTTCGACCGCTGGTGGAACCCGGCCGTCGAGGAGCAGGCCACCGACCGTGCCTACCGCATCGGCCAGACCCAGCCCGTCCAGGTCCACCGCCTCATCACCGAGGGCACGGTGGAGGACCGCATCGCCGAGATGCTCGAAGCGAAGCGGGCGCTGGCCGACGCGATCCTCGGCTCCGGCGAGGCGTCCCTGACCGAACTCACCGACCGCGAGCTGTCGGACCTCGTGTCACTGCGGAGGTCCACGTGAGCGCTCTTGCGGACGAGGAGGGCCGGGCGGCCGGAGGCGAGGAGAGGCCCGCCGCCGAGCCGTCACGCCCGGTGGGCGGGGTGCGCCCCGCCGACGAGGCCCGTCGGGCGCTGCGGGCGGCGCGGGAGCGCGAGACGTGGGGGGCGGCGGCCGAGGCCGAGCCGGGTCCGTCGCCCTCGGCCTCGACCTCGCCGGGTGCGGACGACGCGCGTCCCCGGGAGGCTTCCTCCCCGGGGGCGCGACCGGGCGACGCGGCACGCGAGGCCTTGCGGCGCGGGGCCACGAGGGGGAGCGGAGCGGGCGCCGACACCGATGCGGGTGCGGGCAGCCACGCCGGTGCGGAGGCCGAAGCCGCGCCGGCTCCCGAGTCCGGCGCAGGCGCCGACCCCGGTGCGGTACGACCTCCGGCTCCGACGGCGGCCACCGGGCCGGACCGCTCCGGCGACGGGGCGTCGGGCGGCGCGCGGCCGGGTGACATCGCACGCGAGGCCTTGCGCGCCGCACGGAGCGAAGCGAGGCAGGCGCGGACGGACGCCGAGAACAAGGGGGCCCGGTCCGCACGCAGGTCCGCGAGCCGCGCGCCGACCGATTCCCCGGCTCCGAGGGCGGGTCGGGGAGCCCAGGCCCAGGAGGTACGAGACCTGCTCGCCGGAGCGTTCCAACTGCCCGATGCCACATCACCGCCCGCCGGGCGACCGGCGACAACGGACGCCCGGAAGGGAAGGCACCGCGCGGCACACCCGGACGAGCCGCGTCAGGCGACCCAGGACCCGCGCCCCGGGCACCCCACAAGCACCGCCGACCCGACCCCGAACCACAGCCCCGAACCGTCCGGCGGCGCCCACACGACCCCGGGCTCGCCCCTGCCGGAAGGCATGGACGTGGCGGGCTCGGCTGTGTCATCTGCCCTGTCCGGGGGCGTACGCCGGGCACCCCTTGAGCCGCGCTCGGCGCAGTCCGAGTCGGAGGAGTGGGGCGTACCCTCTGCCGGTGGGGTACGGAAGTCCATGGGATCCCCGGGGCGCGACGGGGAGTTGCGCCGTACGTTCGCGGCCTTCGCGGCGCGGGTGTCGGACGCGACGGCGTTCGCGGAGACGTGGTGGGGGAATGCCTGGGTCGGCGCCCTGGAGAAGGGCGCGCTGGACGCGGCACGGCTGGCGCGGGGGCGGGCGTACGCCGCCAAGGGCCACGTCGACGCCATCACGGTCACCCCGGGGCTGGTGCTGGCGTACGTGCACGGCAGCCGTCCGCGTCCGTATCGCGTACAGATCAGGTTGCGGACGCTGGACGAGGCCGACTGGGACCGCTTCCTCGACGCGGCCGCCGAGCGGCCCGGGCACATCGCGGCGCTGCTCGACAAGGAGATGCCCCGCTCGCTCGCCGACTGCGGAGTCGACCTGCTCCCCGGCCCCGGCGACCTCGCACCACAGTGCAGCTGCCCCGACTCCGGCCACCCCTGCAAACACGCGGCCGCCCTCTGCTACCAGACGGCACGCCTGCTGGACGAAGACCCCTTCGTGCTGCTCCTGCTGCGTGGTCGCGGCGAGCGCGAGCTGCTCGACGCCTTGTCCCGCCGCAATGCGGCCCGCGCGGCCCGCGCCGCCCAGGAACAGGATCCGGCGCCGCTGCCCGGCGTACGCGCGAGTGACGCCCTCGCGCGCCGCACGCTGCCGCCCCTCCCCGCGCCCCTGCCGGTGCCCACGCACCCCGAGCAGCCGCCGACCTATCCGGGCGCGCCGGGCGGCCCGGACCCGTTCGCGCTGGACCAGTTGGCCACGGACGCGGCCGCGCGCGCCCACGCACTGCTGACCACCGGCCGCGACCCGGTCGCGGAGCTGACGCTCTGGCAGGACGCGGTACGCCTCGCCGCGGCCCGCCCCGGTTCCGGACTCACCGCCGCGACCCGCGGCCTCTACTCCTCCCTCGCCTCCGCCGCCGGCCGCACCCCGTCCGACCTGGCGCGTGCGGTCGCCGCCTGGCGGCAGGGCGGATTCGAAGGGCTGACCGTCCTCGAAGAGCCCTGGGACCCACCGGCGGGCCGTTTCGACCGTGCCCGCCCCCTCCTCCTCGCCGCGGACCTCCCGGCCTTCCGCCCCTGGCGCAACCGCCTGACCCACCCCCGAGGCCACGCCCAGCTCCGCCTCGGCCATGACGGCCTCTGGTACGCCTACGAATCAGAACCGGGCCAGGACGACTGGTGGCCCCGAGGCACCCCCGACCTCGACCCCGTCGGTGCGCTGACGGGCCTCGGCGCACCGGGCGATCTCTGACCGCCGCGCGGGACGGGATGGTGCGTGGGGATACCGACTGGCGTGATTCCAGGGTGAGTTGGGCCCCTGACTTGTACGATGGCCGCATGATTCTCGGCAACCACCGCTCAGCCCCGCGGTCCCGCGCGCTGCTGTCGCGCGGTTGTTGTCGCTGATCCCTGCCACGGACGCGGTACGCGTCACGGCCGCCGCGTCCCGCCGACGATGACGTAGCCGCCGTTCGGCGCCAGGGTCCGCCGTTCAAGGCGCCATCGGACACCCGTCCCCCTCGTACGTCCCCGTCACCGTGCCCTGCGCGCGTTCGCGCCGGCCCCCGCCTCCGCCACGCCCTCCGAAAGGCAGGCCCTCATGCCCCACCCCGAATCCACCTACGACCGCCGCAGACTCCGCCAGTGGCTGGCGGGCGAGGCCCGTGCCGACGGAGTCGCCCGGCGTGACCTGCTCAGATTGCTCGCCGCGGCAGGCCTCACGGCGGCCGTGCCCACCGCCCTCGCCACCCCACCGGCCGTGGCCGCCCCCCGAACAAACGCCACCGCGACCGCCCCCGGCATCGTGAAGCCCCTCCCCGACGAGTGGTTCACCATCCGCGGCACCAACGCCGAGACCAAGTTCCCGTCCCTGGCCGGCACCGGCTACCACACCCCCGTGGACCACTTCTTCGTACGGAACCACACCGCCACCCCGGTCCTGGACGCCGAGACCTGGAAACTGACCGTATGGGGAGACGGCCTCGCCCACCCGGAACCCGTCGAGTTCACGCTCGACGAGCTGAAGCGGCTCCCGGCCACCAGCCGCACCGCGTTCGTCGAGTGCGCGGGCAACGGCCGCAGCTTCTTCGCGACCCAGCAGGGCCAGACGGTCAGCGGCACGGCATGGACGCTCGGCGCGATCGGCACGGCCCACTGGAAGGGCGTACGGCTCGCCGAAGTGCTGCGCCGGGCCGGACTCACGCAGCGCGCGGTGGACGTGCTGCCCCGCGGCCTCGACGCGGAGTACGTCACCGCGGACGGCACGAACCTCGGTCGCGTCCGCCGTCCGCTGCCCCTGTCGAAGGCGTTGGACGATGTGCTGCTCGCGTACGAGATGAACGGCGAGCCGCTGCCCGCGGACCACGGCCACCCGGTGCGCGTGCTCGTGCCCGGCTGGGTGGGCATCGCCTCGATCAAGTGGGTCGGCGACATCGAGGTCGCGGCCCAGCCCCTCTACTCGCCCTGGAACACCGACTTCTACCGGCTTCTCGGCGACGCGTACCCCGACGGCGGCAGCGCGCCCCTCACCCACCAGACCCTCAAGAGCGCCTTCGAGCTCGCCTGGAACGCGGATCTCCCGGCCGCCACGGACCAACGACTCACCGGCCGCTCCTGGTCGGGCGCCGGGGGCGTCGTCCGCGTCGACGTGAGCACCGACGGCGGCACCACCTGGCGCCGGGCCCGGTTGCACGACGCCCCGCGCCGGGCGGGCTGGGTCCGCTGGTCCACCGACTGGCGTCCGACGACTCCGGGCACGTACACCCTGCTGGCCCGCGCCACCGACACGACGGGCCGCAGCCAGCCGGAGACGACCGTCCCCAACACCCAGGGCTATCTCTTCGACGCGGTGGTCCGCCACCCCGTGCAGGTGGTCTGACCACGTACGCGCACATGTGGAGGCGTGTTTTCGAGCGCCGATCACGGGACAGAGCCATCTTCAGGACAGTCCCGATCTTGCCGCGACCACCAACGGACCGGGCGCTCGGCTCACCCCGGCCGGCAGCGGGGCATCGCAACGATGCCTCGCTGCCGACGGTCGGCGCGTCAGGACAGGAAGCTTCGGTAGGGGCCGTTCAGGCCGAACTTTCTGGCGCGTTCGTTCTGCATGTTGGTGACGGCCCACCAGTAACGGTCACCGCCGTTGGGCGTGTTCTCGTACCAGCTCCGCGGCTGGTCACCGCCCACGACCTCGACCGCGGGGTTGTTCAGCGTGAAGGTCTGGTTGGCCTCGCCGTGGCAGGCCCCGAACCGATCATCACGGTGAGCAGAGCCGCCCAGAGGGTCAGGAACCGAGATCGTCTCATCCGGCCATTCCCCTGTTCCCCTATTCCCCTGACGGTGAGGGCAGTGTGACGCCGAGGGCCGCCGGGGTGCCGAAGTTGGGTGTGCCGTCGGCGTTCCAGGTGAACTTCTGTGCTCTGGTACTGCGGTTCATGTCGCAGCCGCCGGAGGCGGAACTGTTGGCGTGGTAGACGATCCAGTCCTCGGTCCCGTCGGGCGACTTGAAGAAGCCGTTGTGGCCGGGCCCGTACACACCGTTGGCGTTGGACCTCTGGAAGACGGGGTTCGGTGACTTGGCCCAGGAGGAGGAGTTGAGAGGGTCGCCACCGTTGTAGGTGAGCATCCCCAGTTTGTAGTCGGGCGTGGAGCAGTGGCTGGCGGAGTAGACGATGAACGTCCTGCCGCCCCGCTGGAGGACCTCGGCGCCCTCGTTGACCGCGCCGCCCACCGTCTCCCAGCTGTAGGTCGGGGTGGACAGGACACGGCGGGTGCCACTTGCGGTCCACGGGTTCGACAGCGGCCGGATGAACATGGGCTGTGAGCCGTTGTAGAAGGTGCCGAGGAGGTAGAGCTTGCCGTCCAGTTGCAGAATGCCCGGGTCCAGCTCCCAGGTGTTGTCCTGGGTCGGATCGAGCAGGTCCGCCTTGAAGCTGTAGGGCCCCATCGGGTCCAGGCCCGCGCTTTCGAGCACGTGGATCCGCTGGGTGCCCAGGTCGTACGGCTCCCGTCCGGCCGTGTAGTAGAAGTACCACCGCTTTCCGTTGGGGCCGTCGAGCAGGTGGAACTCCGGGGCCCACATCGTGCCGGCGCCGTTGGGCCGGGTGAGGTTGAAGATCACCTGGTCGGTGGCCGTGGCGAGGCCCGCGAGGGTGTCGGCCTTGCGCATGGTGATCGTCGAGTTCCAGGTCGTGGTGGCGAGGTAGTAGTACCCGTCGTAGTAGGTGAGCCAGGGGTCGGGGCCGCGCTGGGAGAGCGGGTTGGTGAAGGTGCCCGGGCTCGTGCCGCCGCCGGTGAAGCCGGGCAGGCGCCACACCCTGCCGTTCGCGGTGCCGCAGGGCAGCTGCACCAGGCCGGTGTTCGAGGCCGACGAGCCGCCGCTCGGCGCGACGCACTTGCCGGAGCTGACGGAGACGAGGTTGAAGGTCTTGTCGGTTCCGCTGACGGTCACGGGGACGAGCCGCCACTGCTGGTTCGTTCCGTTGTGGCAGGTCCACTGGATGATCGTGGCGTTGTCCGCGGTGGACGCGCCGTAGACGTCGACGCACTGGCCGGAGGCGTGCGTACTGATCGTGTAGGTGTCCGCCGTCCCCGCGACCGGGGTGAAGCCGAAGGCCTGGCTCGCACCGGAGGTGCACGTGTTGGCGCGCAGCTGTGTCCCGTTGGTCGTCGAACTGCCCGGGACGTCAAGACAGTTGCCGCCGTTCTGGTTCACCCCCGTCGAGGTGAAGGTGACGGCGGCGGCCGCGGGCGCAGGCGCCACCAGGAAGGCGACCACCATGGCGAGCACGGCGGTGAGCACGGACAGGCATCTGGAACGGGTCACTGGGCACACCCTTCATCGCTTGGAGGTTGCGGTGGGGCCGTACACCTTTGCCTCGAGGAGGCCGACGGAGTTGGTGCCGTTGCCGGTGAGCAGCACCCGGAGCCGGGTGGTGCTCGTGGCGGTGAAGGTGACGGTGTTGTACTGGTTCTTGGACAGCGGGTAGGTGCCGGCACCGGGCAGGTCGACGTAGGCGCTGCCGTTCCAGTACTGCAGCTTCCATGAGGCGGGCATGTCGATGCCCTGGTCGTCGTCGAAGAAGTACACCTCGGCCTTGTCGAGGGTCTTCGCCGATGGCCAGGTCAGCTCGGCCCATTGCTGGCCGGTCTCCGGCCAGGTCCCCCAGCGCGGGTTCACGGTGTCGTTGGACGAGGGCGGGTCGATCCCGTCGTTGACCGCGGTGACGCTCTCCCAGGAGGAGGTGTACGACGCGGACGCCGTCGCGGACAGGGCCAGGTTGGGGTTGGCCGGTGGCTGGACGCCGCCCCGGTTGTACACCTTGACCTCGGTGAGGCCCGTCTTCGCCCCGGAGGCGTTGGTGGCCAGGACCCGGATGCGCTGAGCACTGATCGCCGGGAACTGCACCAGGTTGTAGTTGGCCCGCGGCGCGGACGGGCTCTTGGTCTGGCCGGGGGCGTTCACCCAGGCACTGCCGTTGTAGTACTGGATGGTGTACGCGGACGGGGCCCGGTAGGTGGTGCTTGCCGGGCGGCTGTCCTTGAAGTACAGGCGCACCTCGTTGAGCGTGCGGGCAGTGCCGAAGTTCAGCTCGTACCAGTCCTGGCTGTTGGCGGAGCCGCCGGCGCCCCAGAACGGCTCGTTGGTGGGATACCCGTCGACCGCGCCGGAGACGTTGCTGCCTGATCCGGTGTGGGACGCGGACACGGTCGCCCCGGAAGCGAGGTTGGTCAGGTCGGCGGTCAGATCGACGCCGGCCTTGGCGAGCATGTCGACCATCTGCGGACTGTTCTGCACGACCTGGTTGGGGGCCTTCAGTCCGGCGACGGCCGAGTGGTGGGTGACCGTGCCGCTCGTGGTGACGTCGCCGGTGGCCGGGTCCCAGGTGAGGGGCACCAGCGAGCTGACGGTGGCGGCCCGGTTGCCGTTGACGTAGATCGAGTAGCCCTCCGGGACGCCGGGATAGCGCACCACCCCGTCGGCCGGGTCGTCCCAGACGATGGACAGGTCGGCGCCCCGGTAGCGGAGGTTGTTGACGGTGAAGTGACTCCAGCCGATGTCGATCGGGGACAGCTCGACCTTGGCGTCGTTACGGGGCCGTAGGCCGGCGACGTCCTCGATCACCGTCCAGTTGCCGCTGCCCAGGATGTTGTGGTGGATCCAGGAGCGGTAGTTGATCGCGCTGCCGTTCCAGTCGGCCCAGAACTCGTTCGCGTCCGGCCACTGGGTGTTGCCGCCGACGTACTGCGCCCAGGTGTTCCAGTAGAGCAGTTTCTTGTAGTCGGTCGCGTTCATCCAGGAGTTGGGGTAGTTGCGCAGCACTGAGGAGTACAGCCGGAACTGGACGGTCGAGTTGATGGTGGAGAAGTTGTTCGAGCCCGGCTCCCCGGCATCGGCTGCTGCCTTCTTGTCGACCTGGTTCGCCGTGTAGAAGGGGAAGATCGGGTACTGGGCCGGATCGTCGTACAGCCGCAGAGCCTGCTTGTACGTCGCTGTGTCGGGGACGGCTCCGACCGAGAACGGGTAGTAGTTGTTGATCTCTTTCCAGGGCACCCATTCGTTGGTCGACTTCAACCGGTGCTCGAACAGTTGCCGGCCCGGATTCCAGAGCACGTTGACGATGGCGTCCTTGATCTGCGTCGCGAGTGTGCGCATCTCGGTGGCCTTGGCCGTGTTGCCGGTCGCCTCGTAGGCCTGCGCGGCGGCGAGCGCGCCGCTGTACTGATAGGCGGACTCGGCGCGGTCCATGGTGCCGGGCTTCCAGTGGAAGGAGACGGCGTCGGCGTCGTTGCCGGTCAGGGCGCCCCAGTCGTACTCGATGAGCTTGTTGTTGTCGTGGTCGTAGTGGGCGAGTTGGCCCTTGACGTCGCCTTCCGCGTAGCGGGCGAGGTTGCCGGCGATCGCGGGCTGGCCGCCGTGGATCTGGTAGCTCTTCCACGCCGCCTCGGCGATGTACTGGGTGTAGCTGTTGGACCAGTTCTCCGGGTCACCCGGGTTGTCGAGGAAGCGGCCGCCCTTGGAGGTCTGGCCGACGCCGATCCAGTCCCCGTACGCGTAGGCCGGGTTGCGCAGGTACTTGAGGTCGTCGATGTGCATCGGCTGGGTGAGCGCGATCGCGTTGTTGTAGCCGAGGACTCCTTCGGTCGAGGTCGGGAACTGGAAGGTCTGCCCGGGGATGTCGGCGTCGAGGCTGTTGAAGCGCATCAGCCACCAGCGGTAGTAGATGTTCTTCTTGATCGCGGCTTCGGGTACGTCGATGTAGGGCACGTTCTTCGCCCACCACAGGTTGTAGGCCCGGACGTGGGTGGCGAACGCGGTCGCAGGGGAGTAGCCCGCGTAGGCGTGGTACTCGGTGAGCGATTCGGGGATCTCGTCGGTGACGAAGCCCATCACCACCTTGGCGGTCACCGTGGCTCCGGCCGCGATCGTCACGGACCGGTTGAGCCCGCCGCCGGAGACGGCGAAACCGTCGCCGGTGAGCCGCGGGCGGATGGTGGTGAGGCCGTTGTAGGCGTTCACCTGCCCGGTCAGCTCGCTGCCGGTGCCCGTGGTGGCGTACGGGGAGGTGGCCCGTAGCTGCAGCGTGGTGGAAGTGCCGCCGTTGTTCTTGATCGACAGGTTGGTCACGGCGACGTTGTTGTCGGTGATGAACTTGGTCTGGTTGACCGTGACCGAGCCGTTGGTGTGCACGCTGTTCCAGTGGCTGGGTGCCTGCCGGCGCTGGGAGACCTGTTCGGTGAAGGTGCCCGGGGTGATCGCGACGGTGTAGGCACTGTTGTCGTTGATGCTCTCCCAGTAGGCGACCTTGCCGCCGAACCCGAGCCGGGAGGGGTCGTGCTCCTTCATGAACACCGCGCGGCCACGGCTCATCAGCCACGGTCCCGCCGGGTCGTCGCCGGAGCGGGCCAGCAGGCGGTCCATCCAGAAGTCGGTCCCCGAACTCTCCGCGTCGTAGATGCTCTGCATCATGTCGCCCGGTGTGTAGGCGACGGGCGGTGCCGGGATCGCGGGCCCGCTGAAGGTGGGGAACCCGATGGTCTGCGCCGCGTGGGCCGGGGTCGCGGTGAAGACGGAACAGACGATGAGCACCAGTGCGACGAGAAGGCGCTTCATCACAGGGCCTGCCGTTCCTGGACGCCCGACAAGTGAGCGGCCTTCGAGGCCGCGTTCGGCCGGAGCCGCATCGTGCTGCCGTCGCCTCGTGCGCCGACGTCGTACCGGTGGGACGCGCTGTTGGCCCCGCCGGGGACCGCCGTCCGTCGTCTTCTCATCGGATGCTCCCTGTCCGGTCGACAGCAAGCGTCTGCACCCGGGCGCGCATGGTGACGGGGCATCGGCTGCCGTCGCTCATGTAGTGCTCATGACATAAAGCTGTGCCTGTGAGGCTGTGCTTATAGGGCTGTGCACGTGGAAGCGCTGAAGTGCGAGGAAGGGGACCGCTCAGGGGAGTGGTCCCCTGCGTCCCCGAGAGGTGCTGAAACGAACCTAAAAGGTTTTCGCAACGTAAGTGTGGGCCCTGGAAGTGTCAAGAGGGACGCGAGCGGCCCCACCTGTCCACGAGATGGCCAGGCGTCGCAGCCGGCTGTTGCGGAACACCGGGCGCCGGCCGCGGTGCTCAGGACAACGGCGCGGTGGACCCCCTGATCACCACGCGGCAGGGCAGGGTCTCGACGCCCGAGCGCCGTGCCCCGGCGATCGCGCTGAACAGGGCGTGTGCGGCCGCCCGCCCGACCTGTTCGAGGTTCAAGTCGACACTGGTCAGCGGTGGGCGGGAGGCGGAGGTAAGGATCTGCCAGTTGTCGAAGCCCATGACCGCCACGTCCTCCGGCACCCGGTGGCCCCGTTCGCGCAGTACGTCCATGACACCGCGAGCGATCTGGTCACTGCCGCACAGGACGGCGTCGACGTCCGGGTGCTGGTCGAGCAGCATCGCGGTGGCCGCCCGTCCCCAGCCCTCCGACCACACCCCGAACCGTGGTTCGCCGACCAGGGCGAGGCCGGCGTCGGCGAGCGCGGACCGGGCACCCTCGGCCCGCTCCTGCGCCGCGAGATACCCGGGGTCGCCGGTGATGTGCGCGATCCGGTGACGGCCGCAGGCGAGCAGATGGTCCACGGCGATCCGACCGGCGCCCACGCTGTCGGGGACGATGGACAGATCCGCCGGATCCTCCGACGGGGCGTACGCGTAGACGACGGGGACGGGCAACTCGCGGCCCAGGGACGGGCGCGGGTCGGTCCGGCTGCCCACCACGATGAGGCCGTCGACCCGGCGTCCCAGCAGCGCGCGGACGTGGTGCTGCTCGCGGATCGCGTCGCCACGGGCATCGCAGAGGAACACCGCGACCTCGCCCGCTCCGAAGGCGTCCTCGGCACCCATGAGGATCGGGATGCTGAACCGGCCCTCCAGGTCGCTGGTGAGCAGACCTACGGTGCCTGTGCGCCCGGCGAGCAGACCGCGGGCCAGCTGGTTGGGCCGGAACGACAGCCGCTCGGCCGCGTCGATCACCCGCTGCCGGGTCTCGGCGCGCACCTGGCTGCGGCCGTTGAGGGCCTTGGACGCGGTGGCGATGGATACGCCTGCCAGCCGGGCGACGTCGCTGAGTGTGGCGGGCTGCGAACGAGAGGGGTCGGTGACCTGTGCCATGGGGTACTCCTGTCTCGTGTCGTGGGCCGGGCCGTCGAGGCTGATGCGTCGGGCGTAAAACAGTACGCGAAAGGTTTCGGAGCCGGATCCGCTCTGCCTTTCGATGATCCGTCGACACCCGCTCGCTGCAAGGGGATTGACGGGCACCAGGTCGAGTCCTAGCGTCTCAGAAAACCTTTTCGGCCCCTTCCCGCCGTCCGCCGTACAGTCCAGCGCCACCACAGCCATCGGCATCCATCGTCCCGACGGCAGGCCGCGTACGGCCTGCCGCGACAAGAGGGGGAGCGAACATGGGGAGCACGATCGGACCACGTGGACGCGTAGGCCGCCTCGTCACCGGCACCGTCGCCCTGCTCGCCGCGGCGAGTCTGGTCACGGCGTGCGGGTCGGGGGACGGCGGTTCGGGCGGTGGGGGAGGGAGCGGGGCGGCGGATGCCGACGGCGTCGACGACGGTGCGACGCTGACGATGTGGACGCGTGCGGCGACCCGGCCGCAGAGCGAGGCGCTGGTCAAGGCGTACAACGAGAGCCACCAGAACAAGATCGAGCTGACCGTCGTCCCCACCGACGACTATCAGGCCAAGGTCGGTGCGGCCGCCGGGTCCAAGGACCTGCCCGACCTGTTCGCCTCCGACGTGGTGTTCGTCCCGAACTACACCTCCAGCGGGCTGTTCGCCGACCTCACCGAACGCGTCGACGCCCTGCCCTTCGCCGAGAACCTCGCCCAGTCGCACATCAAGGCCGGCACGTACGAGGGCAAGAAGTACGTCGTGCCGCACACCCTCGACCTGTCGGTGCTCTTCTACAACAAGGACCTCTACCGGAAGGCGAAGCTCGACCCCGACAAGCCGCCCACCAGCCTGAGCGAGTGGGACCGGCAGGCACGGGCCGTGGACGCGCTGGGCGGCGGCGTCAACGGCACCTTCTTCGGCGGCAACTGCGGCGGCTGCGGCGTCTTCACCTGGTGGCCGTCCGTCTGGGCCGCGGGGGAAGAGGTGCTGAACAAGGAGGGAACCGAGGCAACTCTCGCCTCCGACGCCGCGAAGAAGGTCTACGACACCTACCGCGGGTGGGTGAAGGACGACATCGTGGCCCCCGGCGCACGCGAGGAGACGGGCACGACCTGGACCGGGGTCTTCCCGAAGGGCGAGGTCGGCGTCATGCCCATGCCGTCGACCACCCTGGGGCTGATGCCCAAGGGCCTCGACCTCGGTGTCGCGCCCATCCCCGGACCCGACGGCGGCAGGTCCACCTTCGTCGGCGGTGACGCCATCGGTATCGCCGCCACCAGCAAGTCGGCCGACCAGGCCTGGAACTTCCTCGCCTGGTCACTGGGCGACAAGGCACAGGTCGACGTGGTCGCCGCGCACAAGGACGTGGTGGCGCGCACCGACCTCGCGTCCAACAAGTACTCCGAGGCGGACCCCCGGCTGGTGACGATCAACGAACTCGTGGCCGACGGCCGTACCCCGTACGCGCTGAAGTTCGGCCAGACCTTCAACGACCCCAACGGGCCCTGGCTGAGCATGATGCGGGACGCCGTCTTCGGCGACGGGACGTCCGTCGACAAGGACAACGACGCGGTCAGCGCCTCACTGGCCGACTGACCGGCACCCGGCTCCCGCAGCACCCCTCCCACGTCACACGGCAGAGGAGAGTCATGCAGGTGAAGGCAGCCGACCCAGCGGCGGCCGAACCCCGGACCCGGCCGGAACACCGGGTCCGCCCGTCCCGCGCCACCCCGCCCCGGTGGCGGTCCCGCAAAGTACAGGGTCTCGCCTACGCGGCCCCCACGGCCGTGTTCGTCACGGTGTTCTTCCTGCTGCCGCTGCTGCTCGTCGGGCAGATGTCGCTCAGCGACTGGCCGCTCCTCGCGGGCGACCGGGGCTTCAACGCCCCCGAGAACTACACCGACGCGACCGACAGCACCCTGTTCTGGCCCGCGGTCCGCTTCACTCTCCTCTACACGGCGATCGTCACCGTCGTACTCCTCGGCCTCGCCCTCCTTCTCGCCCTGCTGGTGCAGGAGTCGCGGCCCGGGGCGGGCTTCTTCCGTACGGTCTACTTCCTGCCCGGCGCCCTGGGACTGGCCTCCGCGTCCCTGCTGTTCTGGGGCCTGTACAGCCCCAGCACCGGTCCGCTCAGCCGCCTCCTGGGAAAACTCGGCCTCGTCGACGACCCGGTGTCCTTCCTCGGCACACCGACCTCAGCCCTGCTGTCGACGGTCTTCCTCATCGTCTGGAAGTTCGCCGGCTTCTACATGCTGATCCTCCTCGTGGGCCTCCAGCGCATCCCCCAGGAGGTGTTCGAGGCCGCCCGCATGGACGGCGCGAGCCGCGGCCAGATCTTCCGCTCCATCACGCTGCCACTGCTGCGGCCGTCCCTCGCCCTGACCCTGCTGCTCTGCGTGACCGGATCCCTGCTCGCCTTCGACCAGTTCTTCATCCTCACCAAGGGCGGACCGGACAACAGCACCGTCACCGTCGTCCAGTTGATCTACCGCGAGGCCTTCCAGCGGCTGAATCTGGGCACCGCGGCGGCCCTGTCGATCACCGTCCTTGCCGTGCTGCTCCTGCTCAACGTCCTCCAGTTCCGCGGTCTGCGCCGCGCCGACGAGTCATGAGCCGTATCTCATGAGAAGGGACACCACGGTGCTGACCCGCGCCCTCGGCCGGACGCCCCACTACGTCGTCGCCGGAGGTCTGGCCGTCATCTTCCTCTTCCCGCTGCTGTGGAACGCCTGGGCCTCCGTCAGCGGACAGCCCGGCACCGCACAGGAATCCGGCTACGGCCTCGGCAACTACCGCACGCTGCTCGACTACGACGCGGGCCTGTGGCGATACCTCCTCAACAGCACCGTCGTCTCAGCGCTGACCGTCGCCCTGACCCTCGGAGTGTCGCTGCTGGGCGGCTACGCCTTCGCCCGCTTCGACTTCCCCGGCAAGAACCTGCTGTTCCTGGTGACCCTGGCCATCCTCATGGTCCCCTACGCCACCCTCCTCATCCCCCTCTACGTACTGCTCGGCAGACTCCACCTGCAGAACTCACTGATCGGGCTGAGCCTGGTGCTGGCCATGTTCCAACTGCCGTTCGCCACCTTCATGATGCGGATCTCCTTCGAGGCGGTGCCGCGCGAACTGGAGGAGTCGGCGCTGGTCGACGGCTGCGGCACGGCGGGCGCGCTGCGGCGGGTCCTCCTCCCGGCGGTGCGACCGGGACTGATCACCGTCGGCCTCTTCGCGTTCCTCGCGGCCTGGAACGACTTCATCGCACCGCTGATCCTCATCTCCGACAGCGAGAAGGCGCCGCTGCCACTGGCCGTCGCGAATCTGCGCCAGCAGAGCATGGGCGCCGTCGACTACGGCGCCACCGAGGCGGGCGTGGTGGTCCTCGCCGTGCCCTGCCTCGTCCTCTTCCTGCTGCTGCAACGGCACTACGTACGGGGCTTCATGTCCGGCGCGCTCAAGGGCTGATGGCTGACGCGTCAAACGACCTGGCCGGACAACCGGGACAACCGAAGGGATGAACCGAAGGCATGAAGTGGTGAAGGAGAACACAGCGGGGTCACTCGTCCTTCCGGTGGCGCCGACCCGCGGCAGGCTGCGACCACTCGGTCTCGACGAGGTCAGGATCACCGGGGGATTCTGGGCCCGCCGCCGGCACACCAACGAGAGCGCCTCCCTCGGCCACTGCCGCGACTGGATGGAACGCGTCGGCTGGACCGGCAACTTCCGGGCCGCCGCCCAGGGCCGCATCCACCGGGACCGGCGTGGCCGGGAGTTCGCCGACTCCGAGCTTTACAAGCTCCTCGAAGCCATGGCCTGGCAGGCCGGCACCTCGGGCACGTTCGACACGGACATCGCCGCACTCACCGAGGCCGTCGCATTCGCCCAGGAATCGGACGGCTACCTGAACACCGCCTTCGGCCACCCCGGACAGCAGCCCCGCTACAGCGATCTCGAATGGGGCCACGAGCTCTACTGTCACGGGTTCTTGATCCAGGCGGGCGTGGCCCAGGCCCGGGCTCGGGGCGAGGGCGAGCTGACGAAGATCGCCCGACGGGCTGCCGACCACGTCTGCGCCACCTTCGGGCGGGGCGGCATCGAGGGTGTCTGCGGCCACCCCGGGATCGAGACAGCCCTGGTGGAACTGGCCAGGCTGACGGGGGAACAGCGCTACCTCGACCAGGCCGCGCTCTTTGTCGACCGCCGCGGCCACGGCACGCTCGCCGACAGCGAGTTCGGCCGCGTCTACTACCAGGACGACATGCCCGTACGCCGAGCCACGGTGCTGCGCGGCCACGCCGTCCGCGCCCTCTACCTCGCGGCCGGCGCCGTCGACGTGGCCGTGGAGACCGGGGACGACGACCTGCTCGACACGGTCGTACGGCAGTGGGAGGCGACGGTCGCCCGACGGACCTATCTGACAGGCGGCATGGGCTCGCACCACCGGGACGAGTCCTTCGGCGACGACTTCGTCCTCCCGCCGGACCGCGCCTACTCGGAGACCTGCGCCGGCGTCGCCTCCGTGATGCTCAGCTGGCGGCTGCTGCTGGCCACCGGCGAGCCGCGTTTCGCCGACCTCGCCGAGCGGACCCTGTTCAACGTGGTCGCGACGTCCCCGGCGGAGGACGGCCGGGCCTTCTTCTACGCCAACACCCTGCACCGACGCCACCGGGGCGCCGTGCCCGCCGTGGACGCGGTGAGCCCGCGCGCCGAGTCGAGCCTGCGCGCGCCCTGGTTCGCGGTGTCCTGCTGTCCGACCAATGTGGCGCGGACGCTGGCCCAGCTGCCCGCGTACCTCGCGACGGCCGACGACCACGGCGTGCAGCTGCACCAGTACGCCGACGCGGAGATCGCCACCTCGCTCGAGGACGGCCACGGGGTCGCGCTGCGCGTCCGTACCGACTATCCGTCGGGCGGAAGCGTGACCGTGCGCATCGACCGGTCGTCGTCGGACCGCCCGTGGACCGTGTCGCTGCGCGTCCCCGCGTGGACGGCGGGCGCCACGGCGTGGCTGGTCGACCCGGACGGGACCCGCCGTGCGGTGGCCCCGGGCATGGCCGAGGTGACCCGCAGTTTCCGGCCCGGTGACGAGATCCGGCTCGAACTGCCCGTACGGCCGCGCTGGATCCGGGCCGACCCGCGCGTCGACGCCGTCCGCGGCACGGTGGCCGTCCAGCGCGGGCCGCTGGTGTACTGCGCGGAGTCCGTGGACCTGCCCGACGGACACGACGTCGACGTGATTCGGGTGGACCCGTCCGTCGCGCCGGAGGACGGGCCGGACGGCACCGTGGTCACCGCTGGGCAGATCACCGCGTACGACGCACAGCACGACGAGACCTGGCCGTACCGGCCGCTCGACAGGGCCGCCGTCCCGCCCTCCGCCGACCGCACGGGGATCGTCCTGGTCCCCTACCACTCCTGGGCCAACCGCGGGCCTTCGACGGTACGGGTGTGGCTGCCGGCCGTGGAACCGGGCCGTCCCGCCCCGCCGGACACCACCCCCACAGGGAGGTAGCCGTGCACGGACCGCGAAGACGGCACCGTCACCGGTACGCCGGGCCGGGCACCTTCGAGGTGAGGGGAAGCGTGGCAGGGAGCAGCCATCGTGCCACGGTCACCGTCACCGTGATCGCTGCTCCCTGACCGCGCGGTCGCCGTACCGCCGCCCGTACCCGCCGATGACCGACGACTGATGACCGATGACCGACGACCCATCACCGATGACCGATGATCGGAGTCCGTGCATGTCCCAACCCCCCACCCGCCGCCGTCTGTTGAGACTCGCCGCCGGGACCGCGGCCGCGGCCCCGCTCGCGTACGCCACCCCCTCGGCGTACGCCGGCGCGACCGGCCCGGTCCCGCCCGCGGTGCCCGTCCGGGCCGCCGCGGCTCCGGTGCCCGCCCCGCCCACCTGGGCCGTGCGCCCCTTCCCGCTGGACCAGGTGACGCTCGACGACGGTGTCTTCCGCCGCAAGCGCGACCTGATGCTCGACTACGCCAGGGCGTACCCGGCCGACCGCATCCTGGCGGTCTTCCGGGCCAACGCCGGGCTCGACACCCGTGGTGCCCGGCCGCCCGGCGGCTGGGAGACCTCCGACGGCAACCTGCGCGGCCACTACGGCGGCCACTTCCTCACCCTCGTGGCCCAGGCGTACGCCGACACGCAGGAGGCCGCGCTCAAGGCCAAACTGGACTACCTGGTCGGAGCGCTCGGCGAGTGCCAGCAGGCGCTGGCGGAGCACGGGTCGCCGAGGCCCAGCCACCCCGGCTACCTGGCGGCGTATCCGGAGACTCAGTTCACCCTGCTGGAGAGCTACACGACGTACCCCACCATCTGGGCGCCGTACTACACCTGCCACAAGATCATGCGCGGTCTCCTCGACGCGCACACCCTCGCCGGGAACGGGCAGGCCCTGGAGATCGCCTCGAAGATGGGTGACTGGGTGCACAGCAGGCTCAGCCCCCTGCCGACGGCGCAGCTGGAGCGGATGTGGTCGATCTACATCGCAGGCGAGTACGGCGGGATGAACGAGGTGTTGGCGGACCTGTACGCCCTCACCGGCCGGGAGGGACACCTCGCCGCCGCTCGCTGCTTCGACAACACCGCGCTGCTGAACGCCTGCGCCGAGGATCGCGACATCCTGGAAGGCAGGCACGCCAACCAGCACATCCCGCAGTTCACCGGCTACTTGCGGCTGTTCGACGCCACGGGAGAGGAGGAGTACGCCGACGCCGCCCGCAACTTCTGGGGCATGGTGGCGGGCCCCCGGATGTACAGCCTGGGCGGTACGGGTCAGGGCGAGATGTTCCGCGCCAGGGGCGCCATCGCGGCCACCCTGGACGACAACAACGCCGAGACCTGCGCGACGTACAACATGCTCAAGCTGAGCCGGCAGTTGTTCTTCCACGAGCAGGACCCCGCCTACATGGACTACTACGAGCGGGGCCTGACCAACCACATCCTCGCCTCCCGCCGGGACGCCCCCAGCACGGACAGCCCGGAGGTCACCTACTTCGTCGGGATGGGCCCGGGGGCGCAGCGCGAGTACGACAACACCGGCACCTGTTGCGGCGGCACCGGCATGGAGAACCACACCAAGTACCAGGACTCGGTCTACTTCTGCTCCGCCGACGGCAACGCCCTGTACGTCAACCTCTACCTCGCCTCGACACTGCGGTGGTCCCAGAGGGGCTTCGTCATCGAGCAGACGAGCGAGTACCCGGCCGAGGGCGTACGTACCCTGACGATCCGTGAGGGCAGCGGCAGACTCGACGTGAGACTCCGCGTTCCGTCCTGGGCCACGGGAGGGTTCAGCGTCACGGTCAACGGGGTCCGGCAAGGGGCCGAGGCGGTGCCCGGCAGCTACCTCACCCTGAGCAGAAGCTGGCGGCGCGGCGACCGGATCCGGATCTCCACTCCCTACCGCCTTCGCATCGAAAGGGCCCTGGACGACCCCGCCGTCCAGTCGGTGTTCTACGGGCCGGTCCTGCTGGTCGCTCGGAGCCAGGAACCGCAATTCCGCGCGTTCTCCTTCTACAAGGACTTCACGCTCCGGGGCGATCTCGCCGACTCGATCCAACCCGAGGGCCGTCCGATGCACTTCACCACGCACGGCCTGACCCTCGCACCGTTCCACGTCGCGGACGACACCCCCTACCACGCCTACTTCAAGCGCTCAGAACCCGTCGTCGTGTTCGGTACGACCGACTCGGGCGTGCCCAACCGCGCCCGCGGTGACGGTCTGACCTTCCTCGATGTGCTCTGGGAGCAGGCTCCCTTCGCCACCTCCGGCCGCTTCGTGGGGGCGGTACGCGCCCTCGCGGACGGATGGCTGTCCGAGGGACTGTTCACGCGCACCGAGCGGGATCGCGTCGTCGCGGCCGCGGGCCGCGCGGACCTGAAGCGCTGAGGTCGGCACCGATCTCCACCACGACGGATAAGGCCTACGCCACCTTCTGCGTCGGCTGCTGACAGGCGCTAACGGCTCAGGCCGGCGACGAAGCAGCCCCTCGGCGGACACCGCCCCTGGAACATGCGGGATGCGTGCCGACTCTCCCGGCACGCATCCCGATCCCGGCCGCCCGCCGCGTTCTCCCTCCGGCTGACTGTCCGGCCCGGCGCACAGCGATCGATGCACGCCGGTTTCGTAGGCGGTTTCCGCGCCGCTCACGGCTTGTGCGCTCCGCTGTTCGGGTTGCCCGCTCCGCTGTTCGGGGGATTCCGGCGTCACTGTTCTGGCATGGCGGAACCGGCCGGGAGCGTACTGGTCGGACCGACCGGAGTCGCCCAACTCTCTGCCGAGGGACGACGGTGTGCCTGCCCAGCACCCGTCGCCGCTGATAGCGGCCCCTGGCAGTGGGGGACGAGAGGCGGCCCCAACCAACCCAGACTCCTGCGGAGGGCCGATCCATGCCTGCAACCCTGACCTTAGCCACCACCTCGCCGAATCCTTCGGTCATCGGTCAGCCGGTGACGCTGACCGCGACCGTCATCCCCCTCGGGGCGGGGACTCCGACGGGGACGGTCACCTTCACCGTCAGCGGCGGGCCGACCGTGACGGCACCCCTCGTGGGCGGTACCGCGACAGTGACGGTCACCAACCTGCCCGTCGGAAGCCTCCCGGTCACCGCCACCTACAGCGGTGACGCCAACTTCACCCCGTCGACGGGTACCACGGTCCAGGTGGTCCTCAAGGCGTCCACCCTGACGACGGTGACCTCCGCACCGGATCCGTCGACCTTCGGCCAGGCGGTGACGATCACGGCGACGGTGGCGCCGGTCGCGCCGGGGACGGGCACGCCGACGGGCACGGTCACCTTCGTCATCAGCGGGGGGCCGACCCTGACGGCACCGCTGGTGGGGGGAACGGCGACGGTCACCACGAACGCGTTGAGCGTCGGCCCGCACACCATCACCGCGATCTACGGCGGGGATGCCAACTACCTGCCGTCCTCAGGGACGGACACGCACACGGTGCAGGACAAGGCGGCCACCACGACGACGGTGACCTCCTCGCCGGATCCGTCGGTGACGGGCCAGCAGGTGAGCTTCACCGCCACCGTGGCGCCGGTGCCCCCCGGGGTGGGCACGCCCACAGGAACGGTGACCTTCACCTTCGGCGACGGGCCGCCGCCGGTGACGGTTCCCCTGGTGGGAGGTGTGGCCACGGTCAACCACACCTACACCAGCACCACCGGCAGCCCGTACGCGGTCACCGCGACCTACAGCGGGGACGCCAACCTCAAACCCTCCACGGGCACGGACACCCAGACCGTGCTGCCGGCGGCGACGACCACGACGGTCACGTCCGCGCCGGATCCGTCGGTGGTGGGGCAGTCGGTGAGTTTCACCGCGACGGTTGCGCCGGTGGCGCCGGGCGCGGGCACGCCGACGGGCACGGTCACGTTCACCTTCGGGGACGGGTCGCCGACGGTGACGGTGCCGCTGGCCGGTGGCACTGCCACCACCACGCACGCCTACACCACCACCACAGGCAGCCCGTTCACGGTGACGGCCACCTACAGCGGCGCCGGGAGCTTCGTCACGTCGTCGGGCACGGACACGCAGACGGTGGCTGCGGCGGGGACCAGTACGACGGTGGTGTCGTCGCCGGATCCGTCGGTGGTGGGGCAGTCGGTGAGTTTCACCGCGACGGTGGCGCCGGTGGCGCCGGGTGCGGGTACGCCGACGGGGACGGTCACCTTCGACTTCGGTGACGGGTCGCCGACCCAGAGCGGCACCCTGGTGGGCGGCACGGCCACGGTGACCCACACGTACACCACGACAACCGGCAGCCCGTTCGCCGTCACTGCCACCTATGCCGGGAACAGCAACTTCGCTGGTTCCTCGGGCACCGACACGCACACCGTCGGTCAGTCGGCCACGACCACGACGGTCACGTCCGCGCCGGATCCGTCGACGGTCGGCCAGGAAGTGACCATCACCACGACGGTGGCGCCGGTGGCGCCGGGTGCGGGCACGCCGACGGGGGCTGTCACCATCAACTTCGGTGACGGCAGCCCGGCCGAGACGGTGACCTTGGTGGGTGGTACCGCGACGGTGACCCACACCTACGCCACCACAACCGGCAGCCCGTTCACCATCAGCGCGTCCTACGGCGGGGACAGCAACTTCGTCTCCTCGACCGGCACGGACACCCAGACCGTACTGCCGGCGGTGACGACCACGACGGTGGTGTCGTCGCCGGATCCGTCGGTGGTGGGGCAGTCGGTGAGTTTCACCGCGACGGTGGCGCCGGTGGCGCCGGGTGCGGGTACGCCGACGGGGACGGTCACCTTCGACTTCGGTGACGGCAGCGCGACGGTGACGGTGCCGGTCGCCGGGGGCACTGCCACAACCACGCACACCTACACCACGACAACCGGCAGCCCGTTCTCCATCAGCGCGTCCTACGGCGGGGACAGCAACTTCGCTTCCTCGACCGGTACGGACACGCAGACGGTGGCTGCGGCGGGGACCAGTACGACGGTGGTGTCGTCGCCGGATCCGTCGGTGGTGGGGCAGTCGGTGAGTTTCACTGCGACGGTGGCGCCGGTGGCGCCGGGTGCGGGTACGCCGACGGGGACGGTCACCTTCGACTTCGGTGACGGCAGCGCGACGGTGACGGTGCCGGTCGTCGGCGGTACCGCGACGGCCACGCACGCCTACGCCTCCACCACCGGCAGCCCGTACGCGGTGTCGGCGGTCTATGGCGGTGACGGCGACTTCACCGGTTCGACCGGTACGGACACGCAGACGGTGGCTGCGGCGGGGACCAGTACGACGGTGGTGTCGTCGCCGGATCCGTCGGTGGTGGGGCAGTCGGTGAG